>DATKFO010000328.1:0-3160 GCA_035544355.1 Thermoanaerobaculia bacterium | reverse complement strand
GCCACTCCCCGCACGTGGCACGCAGGACAAGCTGAGAGCATGTCCTACGTTCCCCAACGTAGGGCCGCCTCTGGCGGCCCGCCCTCGCGCAAGTCGTGCGTTCGTCGCAGCCCGCAACTCCCCCGCACGTGGCACGCGCAGGACAAGCTGAGAGCATGTCCTACGTTCCTCAACGTAGGGCCGCCTCTCCAGGCGGCCCGCCCTCGCGGAAATCGTGCGTTCGTCGTAGCCCGCTCCCGGCGGGCGCACGCTCAGAACCCGAAACTAATTTTCGCCGCGTAGCTTCGCTGCTCCGCTTGCGTTGCTTCGATCGAGATCTTCGGCAATAGCAGCGACAGGCGCACGCCGACGGTCACGCGATTCAGATCCGAGTTGTCGCTCAAGCGAACTTCCGGACGCGCGCCCGCTGCGGGAATCACGCCTTCTGCGTCGCTGCGCATTCGGCCGATTGCGCCGTACGGGGTGATCGGGCCGAAGCCCTTGCTGAGATAGAGCTCGACGCCGTAGGTCTTGAGGTCGTAGACGTCGACGCCGCTCAGTTGCGAGTAGACGCCGCGCACGGCGAGCGTTGGTTTGAGCACGCCGCCGCTGATGATTGGGATGTCGATTGCGCCGCCGAGGATTTGCGCGTCGGTGTCCTGGACCTTCGCGTATGACGCGGAGATCGTGCCGTATCCGAATCCCTTCGAGGCGACGAGGCGCGGCACGGCGACATAGTCGCTCACGGTGAAGTCATCCTGCACCGCGCGTTGCCAGTAGCTCGCGTTCGGATCGACGTCGACGAGTGTCGCGGCGACGCCGATGTCGAAGCCGAGCAAGCCGCGCGCGCGCGCCGGCTCGACCGGCGTCGCGTAGATTCCCTGCGCCACGATGCGCGAGAACTTCGAGAATTCATCCTGCGTGATCGCAGGGTCGAAATGGATGTCGTCCTGCGCGCGCAGCGGCAGCGCAACGAACATCAGAAGAGCTGCGAGATGTAATCCGTACTTTGCAGAAATCCGGCGGGCGTGAACGCCACTCGACCATCCCGTTGCTGCAGCCACCCATCCCGCAAACCGCGCTCGATCCATTCGATGCCCTCCTGCCCGCAAAGCTCGCGGACGTTTTCATAGTCTATGCCGGAGGTTTGACGGAGCCCGAGAAAGATCGTCTCGCGGCGCACTTCGTCGCTGCCCAGGTCTTCGCTGAAACTGAAGGCGTCGGGAGAGCGCTCGATGTAGTGATGCATGTCGCGCGTGTTCGCGAAGCGGCGTGTGCCGATGAAGGAGTGCGCGCCGAGGCCGAGGCCGTGGTACTCGCCGCGCGTCCAGTAGCGGAGATTGTGGATGCACTCCTCGCCCGCGCGCGCGAAGTTCGAGATCTCGTATTGATGCAGGCCGGCGCGGTCGAGATGCTCGATCGCTTCGACGTAGAGCTGCGCCACGAGCTCGTCGTCGGGCAGCGAGGTGCGCCCGCGCGCGACCTGAACCTGCAGCGGCGTTTTCTCTTCGAGGTCGAGCATGTAGAGCGAGAGATGACCGGCGCCGAGATCGATCGCGAGGTCGAGCGTTTCGCGGAAGGACTCCGCGGTTTGATTCGGCAGGCCGAGAATCAAATCGAGATTCGTGCGGACGCCGGATTTCACCGCGAGCGCGACCGCTTCGCGCGCGCCTTCGCGGCCATGAATGCGTCCGAGCGGCACGAGCTCGGAGTCGTGGAACGACTGGACACCAATCGAAATGCGATCAATCCCGAGCGCGCGCCACGCCACAAGCGATTCCTCGGTGATGTCTTCAGGATTCGACTCGATCGAAAACTCGGTCCGCGCTTTCGGCAAACGCTCGACGATGCGCGTGAGGTTCTCGACGCTCGTCCGCGACGGCGTCCCGCCGCCGAAGTAAATCGTGTCGATGTCGTCGTCATCCACGCGTGCATCGATCTCGCGAAGAAGCGCGTCGACGTACGGATCCTGCATCCCGAGGTCGGTGCTGATCGCGAACGGGCAGTACGTGCAGTGCACGCGGCAAAACGGAAGGTGGAGGTAGAGACCGAGCATGGGGCCGCCCGTATAATCAAACAATGTCCACCGAAGTTCCCACCCCCGAATCGGAAGGCCAGGCCGCCCGACGCGGGCGCCTCCTCTGGACGCTCCTCGGCGCGATGGTCATCGTCGGCCTCGTGCCGCTCGTCGTCTCGCACTACTTCCTCATCGACATCAACCGCGACGCGCTCGAAACGCTCGAGCGTCAATACCTCTCGCGCGCCGCGGTCAGCATCGCCGCCGATACGAACAACCTCCTCACCAGCAACCGTCAGCAACTCTCGAAGATCGCGGGCAGCATCCTGATCATGAAAAAAGCGCTGCCGGCGGGCACCGATCCGTTCACGTACGCCGCCGAGACCGAATGGATCGGCGACTACATGACAGCCGACAGCGACATCATCGCGCTGCGCGTCGTGAACGGACTCGGCCAGGGCGGCGAGGCGAAGCAAGCGCAGCTCGAGCGCGAGATCATGCGCGACATCGAGAACGCGCGGCTGGTCGCGATGACCGGCAAGGAATCGACGGGCGAGATCAAACACATCGCGGCGCTGAACGTGCCCGCGGTCGTGCTCGCGGTTCCGGTCGTCGAAAACGAACAGGTCATCGGCGCGATCGTCGGCCTCGTCAGCCTGCGCCGCATCGTCGATCGCGTGCGCGAAGAAGGCAAAGGCGACGTCGCCGCATTTCTTGTCGGCAAAGACGGCCGCGTGCTGATCCACAGCGAGCCGAGCATCGACGTGCAGCATCCCGATTTCTCGCGGCTCAAGATCGTGCAGGACTTCCAGCGTGGCCCCGTGCGCGTGACGGAGCCGTACGTCGATTCGTTCGGCGGACGCTCGGTGAAAGTGCTCGGCACCGTCGCGCCGGTCTCGACGCAGGTCGGCGTGGTCGTGCAGAAGCCGGAGAAGACGGCGTATGCGTCGGTCGATCAGATGATCCGCGCGACGCTGCTATGGTTCGCGATCGCACTCGCGCTCGCCATCGCCGCCGCGATCGTGTTCGCGTCCGGCATCGCGCGTCCGATCCGCATGCTCGCCGACCGCACCCGCGAGATCGCGAACGGCAACTACCAGCAGCGCGTCGAGTTCAAATCGCACAACGAGATCGGCGAGCTCGCGCAGAACTTCAACGTGATGT
>DATKFO010000327.1:0-2800 GCA_035544355.1 Thermoanaerobaculia bacterium | reverse complement strand
GTGCGGACCAGGATCGGCTCGAGCACGCCCTTCTCGCGGACGCTGGCCGCGAGCTCCTCGATGTTGCCGAGCTGCGTGCGCGGCTGCCCGGCGTTCGGTTCGATGAACTGCAGCGGCAGCATCGAGCCGAACGCCGATCAGCCGCGCACGCAGCTCGGGAACATCGAAGAGCTCGCGGCGTCGATCCGCGAGAAGGGCGTGCTCGAGCCGATTCTCGTGCGCCAGCTCGCGCCGAATCGCTACCAGATCATTTCGGGCGAGCGCCGGTATCGCGCGGCGATGCTCGCGGAGCTCGACGAGATTCCGGCGATCGAGCTCGACGTCGACGATCGCGAGCAGCTCGAGATCGCGCTGATCGAGAACATGCAGCGCAAGGACCTGACGCCGTTCGAAGAGGCGGAAGGTCTGATGATCCTGCAGCAGAAATTCGGCTACACGCACGAGAAGATCTCGCAGGTCATCGCGAAATCGCGCACCACCGTGACCGAGACGCTGCAGCTCAACGCCATTCCCGATCGCATTCGCGCGATGTGCCGCGAGGCCGGCATCGCGAACAAATCGGTGCTCGTGCAGGTCGCGCGCGCGTCGTCGGAAGAAGCGATGGAGCAGTTCGTGCGCGCGTACGCGGCAGGGGAGTTGTCGCGCGATGATCTCCGCAAGCAAACCGCGGCGAAGCCCGAGCCGAAGAAGGCCGGACGTCCGAAGAATTACGTGTTCGCGCTCAAAGACAAATCGCTGCCGTTCTCGGTGAATCTCGCGTTCAAGAAGCCGGATGTCGATCGCAGCGAAGTGATCGATGCGGTGCGCGAGCTGCTGCGAAGGCTGGAGGCGGAGTAATGCCGAAGGGAAAAATTCTGGTCATCGATGACGACAGCAACGCGCTCGCGATCGCGCGGCGCAATCTCGAAGCCGCGGGCTACGAGGTGCTGACGTCGGATTCCGCGTTGCGCTTGCCGCAGATCGTGCAGCGCGAGAAACCGACGCTCGTGTTGCTCGACGTCGAAATGCCCGCGCTCAGCGGCGAGCACGTGCTCGACCTCACCACGCTGTTCGACTTTCTCCGCCAGACGCCGATCGTGTTGCACTCCGCGAAAAGCGACGACGAGCTGAAAGCGCTCGTCGCGCGCTCGAACGCGATCGGCTACATCCGCAAGAGCGGCAACGCGATCACGTTCGTGACGCAGGTGGAGAAGTTCATCGCCGGGTTGTCGAATTCGGTGTAGCCGGCGGTTCGAGGCTCCAGCTCACGACGTCGCCGAAGTGCGTGAAGAACGATTTCTTCTCTTTCGCGAAGAGCGGCTCGCCCGAGTCGCGCCACAGCACCGGCCGCACGTACGTCGTCATCTGCAGCGAAACCACGAACAGAATCACGAGCCAGATGCCGATCGCTTTGCGGCCCGGACCGGTCGCGTTCACGAGGAACTGCCGTCCGAAGAACAGCGCCGTGAGCCAGACGAAGACGTGCAGCCACACCACGAACGCGAGCGACATCGTGCTCACCGAGAACAGCCAGCTCACCGGCACGAGCGCGACGAGAATCAGTCCCGCGATCCCGCAGAATCCCGCGACGATGTTCGCGAACGCACGCGCGGAGTAGTCGCCGCCGGCGAGCGCGGTGAACACGTAGAGGCTCGGCAGGCAGAGCGCGAGCGAGCCGAGGATGATCAGCGGCACCTTCAAGAGCGCCATCGCGAGCGTCCAGCCGCCCTGGAAAAATCCGGCGCCGAGGCCGTAGGCGATGTAGCAGGCGACCGCTCCGGCGAGCAGCGTGATTGGACGACCCGCGTCGCCGTCATCGATCGCATGCTGCTTCTTGAGCAGAGCGTTCATCGTCGAGAACACGTTCATGAGCCACCTCCAACGAGTGTGTTGTGGAGAAGATGCGGAAGGATGTCGGTGAGGATGAACTCGTAGACGTTGCCGCGAAAGGCATCGTCACGCAGGAAGACGACGGGGAGATACACGCTGCCGACGAACGGGCGCAGGATCCACGCGATCTCGCCGCCGACGAACGCGTACACGAGAATCCAGAGCAGATGAATGCGCGTCGAGCGATTCGCATCGCCGCCGCAGAGATCGCGCAGAACGCGGCTGAGAAATGAAGTGCCGGTGATGCCCGCGGCCGCGATCAGCAGCACGTGCGTGAGGTAGAGCAGGTTGTGCAGCGTACGTTGCGTAGGCGAGGGCGGAGGCAGCGACGTCGTCAGAAACCAGATCGCCGGCGTGACCGATGCCGCCACGATCGTCGCGATGGCGAGCGGAAACAACGACAACGCGAACGTCTGTCGCAATCGCAACGGCAATCCAAGCAGTGCCGCGGCGACCCAGTTGAACAGCGCCGTGATCAGCGCGGTCGACAACATCAGCAGCGGCACTTTGATGCTGACGTAGAGCGCGAGCCGCGAGTTGTGCCACGAGCCGAGTCCCGCGCCGTAGATCGCGCCGCAGATCACGATCGTCGCGATGAGCGTCCCGATGCGGCGAGCGACGAACGCGTCGCCGCCAATGTCGGCGAGGAGCAATCGGCGATCGCGTTCGATGAGAATCGAGGCCATCAATTTCAATTGATACGTTCGAGCAATCGACGACGTCACTTGGAGTGCGGCGGCCATGCCGCCGCTTTGGGTAGCGACTTCAGATCGAAATCGAAAATCAAAGAGCGACGCTGTTTGGAGTGCGGCGATCGCAATCGCCGCTTTTCGACAGCGGTATACGAAAGCGGCGACTGCGGTCGCCGCACTCCAAAATCGGATCTCGCCGCTTTCTCGGCGCGCGACCCAAAGCGGCGGCATGGCCGCCG
>DATKFO010000326.1:0-2171 GCA_035544355.1 Thermoanaerobaculia bacterium | reverse complement strand
CGACTACCTCACCGTCGAAGAACATCTGCAATTCGTCGCCGCGCTGTATCGCGTCACGAACTTCCGCGAAAAAATCGAGCCGCTGCTGACCGAGCTCGATCTGCTCGAGAAACGCAAAGCGCTTCCCGCCGAGCTCTCGCGCGGCATGAAACAGAAACTGATGATCGCGAACGGGCTCCTGCACGATCCGGAAGTGATGATCTTCGACGAGCCGCTCACCGGACTCGATCCGCTCGGCATCCGCCGCATGAAGGAATCGATCACGCGGCGCGCGAAAAACGGCGCGGCCGTCATCCTCAGCTCGCACTTGCTGCATCTCGTTGAAGAGCTGTGCGACACCGTGCTCGTGATTCAGAACGGCGTGCGCATCGTGCACGGATCGATCTCCGATCTGAAATTCGAGATCGCGCAGGGACGCGCGGGGCTCTCGTTCGAAGACGCGTTCCTTCGCATCACCGCGCCCGAAGAAACCGCGGGAAAGCCGCAATGATCGGAGCGTTCGCGCGCGTCACGCTGCAGTCGCTGCGCAATCGCGTCGTGCATCGCATCCGGATGCTGAAGCAGCCGCGCTATCTCATCGGCGGCATCCTCGGCTTGCTCTGGTTCGCAAACCTGATGTTGCGCAACCGCGCGCCGGTGCGCATCAACCACCTCACCGAAAATTCGGCGATCCTCCTCGACCTCGTCTCGCTTCCGGTGCTCGCGATTCTTCTCCTCACCTGGTACGTCCCGACGTCCGCACTCGCGTACACGGCGGGCGAAGCGCAATTCCTCTTCACCGCACCGCTCACGCGCCGGCAGCTCCTGCTCTATAAGCTCGTGCGCTCGCAGCTCAACGTGATCATCACGACGCTCGTGATGACGTTCTTCCGCTTCCCGCACGGCCGCTACCTCGGCCTGTGGGCATGCGTCACCACGATCGGCATCTACATCATCTTCGTCGAGCTCGCACGCGCGAAGCTGCGCGCGATCGGCGTCAGCACGATGTGGCAGATCATCGGCGTGAGCGTGATCGTCACCGCGGTCGCGAACATCTTCGTCGCGTTCGCGCACAAGCCCGTCGCGAACGGCACGCCGTTCGACTCGGCGATTCTCCGCGTGATCCTCTTCGTGCCCGGACTCTTCGCCCACGCCGCCGTCGCGCGCAGCTGGCTGGAGCTCGCGAGCTACGTGGTCATCGTGCTCGCCATCGGCGCGCTGCTGTTCCTGATCGGATCGTCGCTCCGCATTCCGCTCGAAGAGATCGCACTCGACGCCTCGGAACGCCAGCTCGCACGCACAGAGCGCAAACAACAGCGGCGCTCGGGGATGACGATCCGGGCGCGCAACATGCGGCCGCTTTTCCAGTTGAAGGAAGGCTCGTCGCCCGAGGTTGCGATTTTCTGGAAAAACCTCATCGGGGTCATGCGCGTTTCGTTTCCGCTGATCGCGTTGTTCCTCACCGCATTCGCCTTGCTGTTCGTGTTCGGCCTGTTCATCGCCCAGGAGAGACCCGCGATCGTCTTCTGCGCCGGGCTGTCCGCGTGCATCACGTGCCTCTTCCTGATTGCCGGCGCATCGATCGTCCCGTTCGATCTACGCCACGAAGCGCGACGCCTCGACATCCTGAAGAGCTGGCCCATCGCCGGCGATCGCCTGATCGCCGCATCGATCGCGGCGCCGCTCGTGATCGTCGCGTTCTTTCAACTGCTGTTCCTCACGAACACCGCGCTGATCGTCGCCCGCCTGCACGAACGCGAAGTGCACATTCCGCCGGAGCTGCTCGTGATCCTCTTTCTCTTCGCGGTGCCGATCTGCGTCGCACAACTGCTGCTCCGCAACGCGATGATGATCTTCTTCCCCGCGTGGGTCGTGCGCTCGAAAGAAGAACAGCGCGGCTTCGTCGCAATCGGACAGCGCCTGCTCGCGCTGCTCATGAATCTCGTCGTCTTCTGCGCCGTGCTCGTGCCCGCCGCGATCGTCTCCGGCATCGGCTTCTGGATCGGCATGCAGTTCGCGGGCGGACAACCCGCGCTGCTCGCGGCGATGACCGCGCCCGGCGTCGCCGTGCTGCTGCTCGAAGTCTGGCTCGGCCTCAGATTCCTCGGCGCGCAGTTCGACAGGCTCGATGTCGCGAATGAGGGCGGCCTGGTCGGCGTTTAGGAGTGCGGCGGCAGAGCCGCCGCTTTGTG
>DATKFO010000325.1:0-3679 GCA_035544355.1 Thermoanaerobaculia bacterium | reverse complement strand
AGAGAAATATCAGAAGCCGTTCGGCGCGCCGGTGCCGGGCTTCGAGTACGTCGAATTCGGCGACATCGAAGCGTTGCGTCGCGCGCTTGCGGGCGGCCGCTTCGCAGGATTCATCGTCGAGCCGGTGCAAGGGGAGGGCGGCATCGTCGAGCCTCCGGCCGGCTATCTGCGTCTCGCGCGCAAGGTGTGCCGCGAGACCGGCACGCTCTTCGTCGCCGACGAGATTCAAACAGGACTCGGACGCACCGGCGCGATGTTCGTCTGCTCCGAGCTCGGCATCACGCCCGATGTGCTGACCGTTGCGAAAGCGCTCGGCGGCGGATTGATGCCGATCGGCGCGTGCCTTTCGACCGCGGCGGTCTACAACGATCTCTTCGCGTGCAAGCACACGTCGACGTTCGCGGGAAACACGCTCGCGTGCCGCGCGGGAATCGCGACGCTCGATCTGCTGGAAGAGAACGGCCACGACCTGATCGCGCGCGTTGCGAAAAACGGAGCGCGGCTCAAAGCCGGTTTGCTTGATCTCAAGGAGCGCTATCCCGGTCTCATCGAAGACGTGCGAGGCCGCGGCTATCTGCTCGGCATCCGCTTCACACTCGATCGCCACACCGTCGACAAAGGCCTCCTCGGCTATCTCGGCGAACAGGAAGCACTCACGGCGCTCGTCGTCAGTCACCTGCTGCACGTCGAATGCGTGCGCGTCGGCTACACGCTGAACCAGGGCGGAGTGCTGCGCGTCGAGCCGCCGCTGACGGTGACGTGGGAAGAATGCGAGCACTTCCTCGGCGCGCTCGAGCGAGTGCTCGTGCGCATTCAACGCCGCGATCTTGCCGCGCTCACTTCGCAGGTCACCGGCTTCCGCACGAACGGTGAACATGTGGAGCGGCCTCGCGTTGCGGTCACGCGGCGTTCGCGCCTCGACAACAGCAACGGCGACGGGCGCTTCGCGTTCCTCGCGCATCCGCTCGCGTGGAAAGACTTTCGCGATCTCGACGAAAGCCTCTCCACGCTTTCCGACGAGCAGCTCGGCACGCTCTCGACGGCGATCGCGGACAACTTCGATCCGCTCGTCATCGGCGAGACGCGAGTCGTCGGCAACGACGGCAGCGCTGCGTACGGCGAGTTCATTCTCGTTCCGCGACGTGCCGAAGAGTTGATGGCGATGAAGGCGTCGGCGGCAGTCGAGGAAGTGATGGCGGCGGCGCAGCTCGCGAAAAAACGCGGCGCGCGCATCATCGGCCTCGGCGCGTACACATCGGTCGTGACGCAAGGCGGCGTCTCGCTGAAAGGCGCGGGACTGCCTGCGCTCACGACAGGAAATTCATACACCGCGATTGCGACGCATCAGACGATCCGGCTCGCAGCGGCGAAGCGCGGCTGGAGTCTGCCGCGTCGCACGATCGGCGTTCTCGGCGCGGGTGGCGCGATCGGTCAGGCGCTCTCGATTCTTCTTTCGCGCGACGCGGGCCGCCTCGTGCTTCTCGGCAATCCGAATCGTCCCGAAGAGAGTCATCAGCGTTTGCTGCAAGTCGCGGGACGCATCGTCTGCGCGGTCGCGCGACTGCGTCGCGACACGGCGCTGCCTCCGGGCTCCGTGGCGAGCTGGGTCGCGGAGCTCGATTTCGACATCCCGCAGAAACCCGATCGTGCGGCGCTCACGAAGCTCGGTGCGGAATTGATTCGGCGAACCGGTTCGGTCGTAGCGTCCGTTGATTACGCCGACTACTTGCCCGAGGTCGATCTCGTCGTGTGCTGCACGAGCACGACGGAAAAAATCGTGCGGCCCGAATTGCTGCGAACGTCCGCGGTCGTGTGCGATGTGTCGCGTCCGTCGAACGTCACGTCCGACGTCGTCACGAATCGTCCCGACGTGATGGTGCTCGACGGCGGCGTCGTGCAGATGCCGCGCGGCTCGACGCTGGGATTCAACGCATCGCTCGCCGAGGGACAGGCGTACGCGTGCATCGCGGAAACGATGATGCTTGCGATGCAGCATCGCGAAGCCGACGCGAGTCTCGGCTTCGATCTCTCGCTCGATCATCTGTTCGAGATGGAGCGACTCGCGGATGCGATCGGGTTCCGTGCAACTCTCGAAATGAAGAAGGCTCGTGTCGCGGAGACGGCTCCGTTCACGATGGCCGGCGGTGGTGAGCCCGAGGTGATGCGATCCATCTCTTGAGCCCCCGAAGCATTGATAGCGATGCACCTCCATTGTATGGAGGGGAACGAGGCGCAAATCCTCGAGGGGGCTCCATTCACCGAGGCTCGGGTCCATGAGCGATACCGCGCTGCGGAAACTCGCTCGGTGGGCGAGCACGGTCCACATCGAAGACGTTCCGGAACGCGTCCGCGCGCAAGCCGTCAATCAGATTCTCTCGACGCTCGCCGCGGTCTTCAGCGGATATGAGAGCGACCTCGGGCCGCTGCTCGAACAAACGTTTCAGCCGGTAGCGCCGGGCGAAGCGCGCGTGGTGCCGAGCGGCGTTCGATCATCGGCGACCCATGCGGCGATGCTGATGTCGTCGTGGTCGATGATCCTCGACTTCGACGACGTGATGCTCGGCGGCCACACGTGCCATTCATCGGTACTCGTGCCGCTCGCGATGAGCAACGGCCACTCGGGCAGCGAGCTGCTGCTCGCGCAGATCGTCGCGAACGAGATCGCGGCGCGCATCAACATGGTCTGCGCTGTCGGATCGACGCGTGGTCAGATGGCGACGCACCTGCATCTCATCGCTGCCGCGGCAGCACGCGCGAAGCTCGAGCAACTCGACGAGTCGAAATTTGCGGAGGCGCTCGCGTTTGCGCTCGCGTATCCGGGGCAGGCGCTGTTCCCCGCGTTTCTCGGATCCGATGCGAAAGCGTTGTGCGCTGCGCTGCCGATCCGCAACGGCATCGAAGCGGTCGATGCCGTGATCGCGGGGCTCGAAGCGCCGGCCGATCCGCTCGACGATCGTCGCGGCTTCTTCGCGACGGCTGCGCGCGTTCCCGTGCGCGATTTTCTCGAAGGACTCGGCGAGCGCTGGCACACCGAGACCACGAGCTTCAAGCTCTATCCGGTGTGCGGCTATCTCTGTTCGACGATCGACGCGACGCTCGATCTCGTGCGCGAGCACGAAATCGCGTCCGATCAAATCGAATCCGTCGATGTGTGGAGCTCGGTCTTCACCGTTGGGATGGATTCGCACTCCGCGCCGTATCTCGACGGTCCGCGCTCACGCATCGCGACGCTCACGTTTTCAACTCCATTCACCGTCGCAACCGCGATTCTCGCGCGCGACCTCGGCGCCGAACATCTGAAACGCACGTGGATCGAGAACCCGCGCGTGTGGGAGCTCGCCGCGCGCGTGCGATCGCGTCACGACGTCGATCTCACACTCGACGCCTTGCGCTCCGACATCCCGGTCGGCGCCGGTTTGCGCCGCATCGGACGCATGAAAGCCGCCGGATTCGGCTGGAGTCTCGCAACCGCGGCCCTCGGCCGCTCCGGTCGCTGGCGTCATCCGCTGCAGATGCTCAAGCTCGTCGCGGGACTCGTCGCCGCGGCAGGGGAGAAGCGCGCGCTCGATTTTGAGAAATCAACGAAAGCGATCGGCAGCCGCGTCGAGATTCGCATGACCGACGGCCGCGTCCTCACGCGCACGGTCGCGATCC
The DNA here is from genome assembly GCA_035544355.1 of Thermoanaerobaculia bacterium. Lineage (GTDB taxonomy): Bacteria > Acidobacteriota > Thermoanaerobaculia > Gp7-AA8 > Gp7-AA8 > DATKFO01. The sequence continues at coordinate 25 of DATKFO010000325.1, read as the reverse complement.
CACGCGCATTCGCCGGCGCGCAGTC
>DATKFO010000324.1:0-6328 GCA_035544355.1 Thermoanaerobaculia bacterium | reverse complement strand
CTCGCCTTGCAGGCACATGTCACCCAGCCCAGCGTTTCATGATGTAGAGCAGCGCGAGCCAGCGTGGGCGCATCGCCGGTGTGTTCTCTTCGCTGCGCAGCGACGGCACACGCAGGTCCGCGCGGAGAATCCCACGGTCTGCGCGGAGAATCCCACGGTCTGCGCGGAGAATCCCGCGGTCCGCGCGGAGAATCCCGCGGTCTGCGCGGAGAATCTCGCGGTCTGCGCGGAGAATCCCGCGGTCTACACGGACAATCCTCCCGGCTTACGCGGAGAAACCGGCAGCTTGCAGGCCGACTCCACCGGATTCTCCGCGTAGACCGGCGGAGGACTCTCCGTGCAAGCCGGATGTTCCGTGCGACCCGGCAGATTCACCCTACGCACCGGCGGATTCACCGTGCGACCTCGGAGGATTCTCCGTGCCCGGGTTCGCGTCACTCTACGCGCCGCAGCACCATCAGCGAGTGCGATTGCACCCACACGTCTTCGCCTGCGTCGAGCCGCTCGCGTCCGCGCAGGTCGGGTGTCGGCTCGTTCGTGTCGATCACTTTGTCCCAGCTCTTGCCCCATGACGCGGCGGGCAGCTTGAACGTCAGCGGCTCGTAGTGCGCGTTGAACAATAGATAGAAGCTCTCGTCGACGATGCGCTCGCCGCGCGCGTTTGGCGTCGCGATGCCGTCGCCGTTGAGAAACACGCCGAGGCTGCGGATGAACGTGCTGTTCCAGTCGTCGTCCTGCATCGCGTCGCCGTTCGGCTTGAACCACGCGATGTCGCTGACGCTGCTGCCGCGCACGGCGCGCCCGAGGAAAAAGCGGCGGCGCGTGAAGACCGGATGCTCCTTGCGAAAACGGATCACGCGCGCGACGAACGAGCAGAGCCCGTCATCCATGCGCTCCCAGTCGAACCACGAGATCTCGTTGTCCTGACAGTACGCGTTGTTGTTCCCGCGCTGCGTGCGGCCGATCTCGTCGCCGCCGACGAGCATCGGCACGCCCTGTGAGAGAAACAGCGTCGTGAGGAAGTTGCGCTGCTGCCGCGAGCGCAGCGCGTTGATCGCGGCATCGTCGCTCGGTCCCTCGGCGCCACAGTTCCACGAGCGATTGTCGTTCGCGCCGTCGCGATTGTTCTCGCCGTTCGCTTCGTTGTGTTTCTCGTTGTACGAGACGAGATCGCGCAGCGTGAAGCCGTCGTGCGCGGTGATGAAGTTGATCGACGCGTACGGCTTGCGTCCGTTGAGCGCGTAGAGATCCGAGCTGCCGGTGAAGCGCGTCGCGAGATCGTCGACGCTCTGATCGGTTCCGCGCCAGTAGTCGCGAATCGCATCGCGATACTTGCCGTTCCACTCCGACCACTGCGGCGGAAAGTTGCCGACCTGATAGCCGCCTTCGCCGACATCCCACGGCTCCGCGATCAGCTTCACCTGCGAGATCACCGGATCCTGCTGAATGATGTCGAAGAACGCGGAGAGGCGATCGACGTCGTGCAGCTCGCGCGCGAGCGTCGACGCGAGATCGAAGCGGAATCCGTCGACATGCATCTCGAGATGCCAGTAGCGCAGCGAGTCCATGATCAGCTGCAGCACGTGCGGGTGCCGCATGTTCAGGCTGTTGCCGGTGCCGGTGTAATCCATGTAGTACTGCTCCTGTCCCGGCACGCATCGGTAGTACGCGGCGTTGTCGATTCCTTTCATCGAAAGCATCGGCCCAAGGTGATTCCCCTCGGCCGTGTGGTTGTAGACGACGTCGAGAATGACCTCGATGCCTTCGTCGTGCAGCGCCTTCACCATCTGCTTGAATTCCTGCACCTGCTGCCCGAGCTGTCCGCTCGCGGCGTATGCGTTGTGCACGGCGAGGAATCCGATGGAGTCGTAGCCCCAGTAGTTGCGCAGCCCGCGATCGAGCAGCGTGGGCTGATGCACGAATTGATGGACGGGGAGGAGCTCGACTGCGGTGACGCCGAGGTGCTTGAGGTGGCGGATCGACATCGGGTGTGCGACGCCGGCGTACGTGCCGCGGATCGTTTCGGGGATGCGCGGATGGCGCTGCGTGAAGCCTTTCACGTGCACTTCGTAGATCACAGTGCGATGCCACGGCGTGCGCGGATTGCGATCGAAGCGCCAGTCGAAGTACGGATTGATCACGACCGACTTCGGAACCCACGGCGCGCTGTCGAGCTCGTTCTTCGAGTTGTCCGCGTCGTTGAAGTGATACGGGAACACGGCCTCGTTCCACTTCACCTCGCCTTCGAATGATTTTCCGTACGGATCGAGCAACAGCTTCGCGGGATTGCAGCGATGCCCGCGCTCCGGCTCCCACGGACCATGCACGCGAAATCCGTAACACTGTCCCGGTCCGACATTCGGCAGATAGCCGTGCCAGATGAACGCCGTCATCTCCGGCAGATCGACGCGCGTCTCAGCACCCGAAGCATCAAAGAGGCAGAGCTCGACGCGCTGCGCCACCTCGGAAAACACGGAGAAATTGGTCCCGACGCCGTCCCACGTCGCGCCGAGCGGGTAGGGATGTCCGGGCCAAATGCGCATCCAGTGGTCGAGCTCGCAACTGCGATGCCAGACGAGTGGGCAGTAGGCAGTGGGCAGTTGGCGGTGGTTGGCTTTTCCTTCTGCCCACTGCTCACTGCCTACTGCCCACTCGTCTGGCACACCACTCGCTATCTCACCCCGCAACATGCGAAGAAAGTCTCCTCACGACCGGCGCTGCACTTACGTGGTGACGCTCGGGGTGAGCGCCGATCTCGAATCCCTCGCTCCTTATCTTTCGTCGCTCGGCGTGGCCGATTGCGACGTGGTCGTTCTCGATGCTTCGCCGCGTCCTGTGTTCGATGATCACCGCCGCGTGTTGCGATGGGTTGCGCGTCATCTGCCCGCTGCGAGCGGCAACAACGCGGCGCTGCAGCTCGCGATCGATCGGTCCGCGTGCGAGAAGGTCATCCTCGCCAGTCACGACATTCGTTACACGCCGTCGCAGATCGATCAGCTGTGCGATCTGCTCGAGCTGCACGAAGTCGTCGAGCCGCACGAATACTTCGCGCCCGCGCCGTGGTGGAGCCGCGTCGATGCGGGCCGCGCGCTCGTGCATCGCGGCGTCGATCCGTACGCCGATCACGGCGCGACGTTCGCGTTCCGGCGCAGTGCGATTCGCGGACTGCGCGGCATTCGCGAGCTCGATGACGATCCGCCCGTGCGAAAACTCATCGCGAATGGCGCGGAAGTGCATCCTGCGACGGACGTGTTCGTGCTGCGCATCGCGCCGGCGTTGCCGGAGTGGATCGCGGAACGTCCGCGGCAGGCAATGGACGATTTCGCGATGCCGATGAAGACCGCATTCTTCTTCACGCTCGCGCCGATGCTGCTCCTGCTCGCGCTCCTCGGCGGCCTGCGACTCGCAAGCAGCTACGCGTCCGCGATCGCGTTCGCATCGATCGTGCTCGCCGTGCGCGGACGCAGCGGCGCGTCGTCACGATTCCGGTTGTCGAGCTGTTTGTACGCGCCGCTCTGGATCGCCGAGCGATCGTGCACGGTGTACTGGGCGCTCGCGTGCAAGCTGCGCGCGCCGGCCGCAGCAGTCGCGATACGATCCGCGGATGCGCCGACTGCTGATCGTCACACTCGCACTTCTACTCGCTGACACCGCAATCGCGTTCGAGCGGCAGCCGAACGCCGACTATCGCGCGCGCCGCGACAAGCTCGCGGCGAAGCTCGGCAAGGGCGTGCTCGTGTTGTTCGCGAGCACCGAAGCCGAAGGACAAAACGCGACGCGCGGATTCCGGCAGAACGACGATTTCTATTACCTCACTGGCTGGAGCGAGCCGGGCGCCGCCCTCGTGATCGGCGGTGGAAACGAAATCCTCTTCCTGCCGGCACACAACGTGTCGCAGGAAAAATGGACCGGCCCGAAGTTGAGCGCGGAAAGCGCGGATGCGAAGAGCGTCACCGGCTTCGATCGCGTCGACGTGCTCGATCACCTGCGCGACGAGCTCGTGAAAATTCTTCCGACGCCGTCCGCCGCGGTCTACCCGACGCCGGGCAGTGTCCCGATCCACTGGCTACAACGCGCGAACGCGTTTCCGAACTACGTCTCGTTCTCCGACGCGTCCTCGATGGTCGCAGAGCTGCGTGTGACAAAAGACGCAGGCGAGATCGCGCTGCTGCGCAAAGCGGCACTAGCAACCGTCGAATCGCACAAAGCCGCCGCGCGCGCAGTAAAGCCGGGCGCGTCCGAAAACGAAATCGCCGCGATCATCGAATACGAATACAAACGCCGCGGCTGCGAAGGGCCGGCGTTCTCCTCGATCGTCGGCTCGGGATTCAATTCGACCGTGCTGCACTACGCATCGAACGCCGGCACGATGAAAGAAGACGACGTCGTCGTGATCGACATCGGCGGCGAGTACTCGATGTACGCCGCCGACGTCACGCGCACGCTGCCCGTCAGCGGCAAGTTCAATCCGCGACAACGAGAAATCTACGACATCGTCCTCGGCGCGCAGAAAGCCGCAGTCGACGCCTTCAAGGCGGGCACGTCGACGATCGGCCGCACCGCCCCGAACTCGCTCTACAAAGTGGCGATGGACTACATCAACGCCTACGGCAAAGACCGCCACGGCCAACCCCTCGGCCAATACTTCATCCACGGCCTCAGCCACTACGTCGGATTGGCCGTGCACGACGCCGGCGACAACGCGCGCCCCCTGCAACCCGGCGCCGTCTTCACCATCGAGCCCGGCATCTACATCCCCGAAGAATCACTCGGCGTGCGCATCGAGGACACGTATCTCGTGAAGGAGGACGGGACGCTGGAGTGCATTTCGTGCGGGGCACCGAAGTGAGCGAGCGCGACGACGTCCTACGAACGTAGGGCCGCCTCTCCAGGCGGCCCGCCCCCGCGGAAATCGTGCTGTCGTCGCAACCCGCAACTCCCTCGCACGCGGCACGCGCAGGACACGCTGAGAGCATGTCCTACGTTCGAGAACGTAGGGCCGCCTCTCCAGGCGGCCCGCCCCCGCGGGAATCGTGCGTTCGTCGTAGCTCGCCACTCCCTCGCACGCGGCACGCGCAAGCGGAGACACTCGATGAGTTGAATGCGAACCTTTGCGAAGTCGTCGAGATGATCGAGGATCGCGTTAAGGAAAGCCGCGACGCTGTCTGGAGTGCGGCGACCGCAGTCGCCGCTTTTGTATACCGCTGTCGAAAAGCGGCGATTGCGATCGCCGCAGTCCAAACCGGAATCCGTTGGTATTGAGACAATCTGCAAAACGCCGCTTGGACGGCGGACTTATCGTCCGCCGGGTTCCCGGAAAAATCGGCGGACTATAAGTCCGCCGTCCGGTAGCCGCACGTTTGAGACGGTCTGCATTTGCCACCGCACCCAGTGACACGAGACACGCCAGTCGGTAGGGGATCCTTTGCGCCCGCCACCCGCTCAGGATGACACTTTGCCTCACCCCGCCTTGAACGCCGTCAACGCTTCGCTCTCGCTGTCATACACCTTGAACAGCGGGAGCAGGTTCGTGAGCCGCAGCGTTTTGGCGACGCGGTCCTGCGGTTTCAGCAAGCGCAGGGACGCGTCGTTGCGCTGCGCGTTTTTGAAGCTCTGGACGATCTCGCCGAGGCCGTTGCTGTCGATGTAGTCCATGTCGGAGAGATTGAGGAGGATCTTCTTGCTGCCCTGTTCGAGGAGGTCGTCGATGATGCCGGGCAGCACTTCGTCGCCCACTCCCGCGGCGAGCCGCCCCTTGAAATCGACGATGGTCACGTCCCCGACACTTCGCACTTCGATGTTCATGGCGCGGCGGATGATAAACCGTCTTCATCACTTTTTCATCGGTCGCCACTACCATCGCGCGTGATGCGCCGACGCATTCTGCTGGTCGAGGACGATGCGAAGACGCGCGCCACGATCGAGCTCTATCTCCGCCACGAAGGTTATGACGTCGCGACAGCCGCGGATGGCGAGCGTGCGCTCGAGCTCGCACGCGAGCTCGATCCGCATCTCGTGGTGCTCGATCTGATGCTGCCGCGCGTTGACGGACTCGAGGTGTGCCGCCGCCTGCGCGCGACGAGCCGCAGCGCGATCGTGATGGTCACGGCACGCTCCTCCGAAGACGACAAACTCACCGGCCTCGACCTCGGCGCGGACGACTACGTGACGAAGCCGTTCAGCCCGCGCGAGCTGATGGCCCGGTTCCGCGCGGTGCTGCGCCGCGTGGCGGAGGAGGATGTTCTCGACGCCGGCCCGCTCGTCGTCGACCGGATGCGCCGCGAAGTGCGGGTCAGCGGCGAGCCGGTGACGCTGACGCCGACCGAGT
>DATKFO010000323.1:0-3142 GCA_035544355.1 Thermoanaerobaculia bacterium | reverse complement strand
CGCTTCGCTGAACGTCAAACCAAAATGTGGCACAGACACTCTAGTCTGTGCGCCCCGCGCGGCATGAGCCGATGCACACTGGGCTCCGGCCTTCCGAGTGCGCACAGACAAGAGTGTCTGTGCCACATTTTGAGACGCTTCTCACTCCTGCACGAACACCTTGTACTGATACTTGATCGTCTTCGTCTTGCCGGCGTCGACCGCAACCTCCCACTCCAATCGTTCGCTCGGATTCATCGCTCGCGGCTGCGCCGCGCCGCGCGTCACGCGCAGATCGCCCGTTCGCGTCGCTTCGCCGGCGATGTTGCGCGTGATTGCCACCGTCACGTCTTCGTCCTTGAAATTGCGAACGGTGACCGTTCCTTCGATCGTGACGGCGTCCCATTTGCTGTTGAAGCGCTGGATCGCCTCGCGTTGCCGCGACACTTCGGCCTCGCTGCGATTCACGGTGATGCTGTTCGCGACGGTCAGTCGGATCGTCGTGTCGCCGTTCACCGGCGCGTACTGCAGCATCGCCTGCCCGATCGGACGTCCTTTCGCAAATACGAGCGCCGGCGCGGTCGTCCACGGGGTCTGCGTCGAGTTGCGGAGACGGATCGAGTGCCAAACCTTATCGCTGGTCTCCTCCGATTCGGCTCCGACGAGATCGACCGTGTAGACGTTCGCGTACTTCACCGAAGCCTGGAGCAGCGGAAACGCGGCGCGCTCGCCTTTTGCGAGCGTGACTTCCTTGCGCGAGTAGAAGAAGAAATCCTCCGCGCGATCGCCGATCGTTGTCTCGCCGGAGCTGCCGTCCTCGACATACTTCACCGGACTCCTGAGATTCTCCATGACGTTCGCGTTTGCCATGAAGAGCTGGTATCCGCCGCCGCCACCGCCGCCGAGCGTGTTGAACAGCTCCGCGAGCGATTGCCGCGCGGACAGCGGCGACTCGACGTGGCCGAACTTGAAATTCGGCACGCCGACGGCGAAGAACACGTCGGTGTCGCGCAGCTCTTCGCCGTCATTGACGAGCGTCGCGCGCAGCGTCAGCGTCGCGCGGCCCTGGTCGTCGAGCACGAGCGAATAATCGGGAAACCAGCCGAAGTCTTTGCGCAGATAGCTGAATCGCACGGGGACGGTGGCAGCGTTGCCTGCGACACGAAAGCGCAGCGCCGACGGCGACGCGGTCTCGCCGCGCACGATCTCGCCATCGAACGTCACGGCGGAAACGTCTTCCTGACCGATGGCGATCGTCTTTCCGTTGGACTGGAGCAGGACGACCGGCGATGCGGAAAGCAGTCGTCCACTCACGTCGCGATCGCCGACGCGAAGCGTCACGTTCTTGCCGGGATTTTGGATGAGCAGCGTGAGGATCGATTCATCCGCGGGCTTCGAAGCAGTGGAGGTGCGGACTTCGTCGACCGTCGTGCCATCCGCGGCGGTAAGCGAAACCGTTCCGAGAATCGCCTGCGGCGTCGACGGAATCGAGCCCCAGCCATTCGACAGCGTGAGGTCGCCGCGATGCTCGATCCACGACACGCCGTCCTTGAACACGATCAGCGTGTGCGGCTGCAGCTCGGACGTTGGCGCCGATCCGGCGGAGACAGAGAGGAAAGCGAGAGCGGCGAGAGCAACGCGAAAATGCATGGGCGACCTCCTCATCAGATGATGAAGGAGGCCGCCGCCCGCGGCGTACAAGTGCTGTAAAAGTATAGGAGTGCGGTGGCAAAGCCACCGCTTTCTGATCCGGATCACAAAGCGGTGGCTCAGTCGCCACCGCACTCCTAGAGCTCTTTCAGAGCTTTTTCCATCCGCCGAATGCCTTCCGCCGCTTCGTCCATCGACAGATTCAGAGGCGGACGGAATCGCGCGGAGCGATGGCCGGAGGAGAGCACCATCACGTCGTGCGCCATGAAGCGATTGAGCGCGTTGTCGCGCACGTCGCCGCTCGGCAGATCGAACGCTGCCATCAATCCGCGTCCGCGCACGTTCGTGACGAGATTCGGATACTCCTGCGAGAAGCGCTCGAGCTCTCCGACGAAGTACGCGCCGACTTTCGCCGCATTGTCGACGAGCTTTTCCTCGTCGATGATCTCGAAGTAGCGCTGCGAGCGCACCATGTCGGTGAGATTGCCGCCCCACGTCGAGTTGATGCGCGACGAGACCGTGAACACGTTCTCCGCGAGCTCCATGATGCGATCGTTCGAGGCGAAGCCGCAGACCTGCGTCTTCTTGCCGAAGCAGAACATGTCGGGCTCGACGCCGTAGTGCTCGAACGCCCACATCTTGCCGGTGATGCCGACGCCCGACTGCACTTCGTCGAAGATCAGCATCATCTCGTTCTCATCGCACAGCTCGCGCACGGCGCGGAAGAACTCGGGGCGGAAGTGGTTGTCGCCGCCTTCGCCCTGGACCGGCTCCATGATGAACGCCGCGATGTCGTCTTTGCGTTCTGCGATGAACTGCTTCGCCTGCGCGATCGCAGCCTTCTCGCGCTGCTCGGCATCGGCGAGCGATGCGTCGGTAGCGGGAAAGTTGATCTTCGGATTGTCGATGCGCGGCCAATCGAATTTCGGGAAGTACTGCGTCTTGCGCGGGTCGGTGTTCGTCAGCGACAGCGTGTAGCCGGTGCGTCCATGGAAGGCTTCGCGCAGATGCATGATCTGCGTGCCGCGCTCGGAGGTGTAGCCGCGCTTGAAGTTCTGGCGCACCTTCCAGTCCATTGCGGACTTGACCGCGTTCTCGATGCCGAGGGCGCCGCCTTCGATGAAAAACATGTGCTTGTTGAGGGAGGGGGGAATCGCGAGGCGCGCGAACGTCTCGACGAACTCCGCCATGAACGTCGTGTAGATGTCGGAGTTCGCGGGCTTGTTGATCGCGGCGTCGGCAATCCGATCGCGGAACTCTTGCGTATCCATGCGCGGATGGTTGTAGCCGATCGGAACCGACGCGAAATTCGTGAAGAAATCGAGTACTTTGCGGCCGCGGCGTGCGTCGAAGACCCACGAGCCTTTCGACTTCTTCAGATCCATCACGATGTCGTAGCCATCGGCCAGCATGTGACGTGCAAGAACGTTGTGAACCTCCGCCGGTTGGACGTGAATCCGGCGGTCTGTGATGGCAGAGACGGGCATCGAATAACTCCTGGTCGCGAGAGGTT
>DATKFO010000322.1:0-3601 GCA_035544355.1 Thermoanaerobaculia bacterium | reverse complement strand
CGCAGTCGCCGATGACGCCACCGCCGATCGCGAAAATGGCATCGATCGCGATGGCCGCTTCAATCTTTCGTGGAGCTATCCGTCGAGCGCGGCTTCCGTACCGTGCGGCTATCGCGTCGAAGAAACGCGGCCGACCGCATCGGGCACGATCTGGCTCGACGACGCCGAAGAGCTGATGCTCGACGCGGGCAATTCGAAATGGGACAGCGCAACCGGCTGGACCACGCGCCCGCATCCGAACACGCTCAGTCTCGGATACGGAGCGGTCTACACCGACGACGCAAACGCCACGATCACGACGAAAACCGCGATCGCGCTGCCGCCCGCACTGATCACTCTCACATTCGAATCGTTCGAAGATCTCGAAGTCGATTTCGACTACGGACACGTCGACGTCAGCGACGACGGCGGCGCGTCGTGGCGCGAGCTCGCGACGTACAACGGCGCATTCTCCGGAGTGCGCTCGGTCGACCTCAGCCCGTTCGCCGGCAAAGCGGTGAAGCTTCGGTTCCGGCTGACTTCCGATGGCGGCGTTTCGATGCCCGCGTATCAAGGCTGGTGGATCGACGACATTCGCATCCAGGCCGGCGCGTCGTTCAACGCGATCGCAACGTTGCCGTCATCAACAACGTCACTCGCGATCGGCGGCAAGCAGGACGGCACGTACGCGTATCGCGTCGTCGCACTCTTTGACAACTGCGTTTCGAATCCGTTCGCAACGACGCCGTCGAACATCCAGCAAGTGACCGTGCAGATTTCCACGCGTCCGCCAATGGCCGCGTTCACGAGCAGCGCGAATCCTTCCGAGAGCGCGCAGAGCGTGACGTTCGACGCGAGCGCGTCCGCGGATCAGGACCAGGTCGGCAGCAACCCCGGCATCGCGAGCTATCAATGGTCCTTCGGCGACGGCGCGACCGCAACGACTGCAGTCGCAACGCACGCCTACACCTCGCCCGGCACCTATCGCGTCGCACTCACCGTCGTCGATGAAGAAGGCGAATCGGCGAACACCGAATCCCTGCAGACCGTGCACGACCCGAACGCGAACGTCTTCGGAGGCGGCTCGGCGAACGTCGTCGACTTCGGCGTGAACGCGAGCAACCTCGGCAACACCGCGAACGGCGACTTCACCTGGAACGACATGGACACGGGCCTCAACTTCGAGAGCGTGCGCATCACGCGCGTCGAGCGCAGCGGCAACAAAGCGACGATCTACGGCGACTGCACGAAAAACAAGACGCAGACCCTACCCTTCGTCCTCACCCTCATCGATCGCGGCACCACCGGAGACATCGTCAACCTCGACGCCGGCAGCTACAGCGGCGGCGGAATCGTCAACGACGGCAACGTGACCGTGCAGCCCTAGTTCCCGCGCAACTTGGGGGGCGGGCTTAAAACCCGCCCTCCGCAACCGCCGCAACGTTCTCCTCAAGGTGCTTCACTTTCGACGTCCCCGGAATCGGAATCATCACCGGCGATCGTCGCAGCAACCACCGCAGCGCTTCGCCGCGATCGCCCACCTTGCCGACGCGCAGCGGATACCACGGAATGAACGCGATGTTCTCGCGCGTGCAGTAATCGACAACCGGCTCCCACTCGCGATCGTCGATGTTGTAGCGGTTCTGCACCGACGCCACCTCGAAGTATTTCCGCGCGCGCTCGATCTGCTCGACGCTCACCTCCGACAATCCGATGTGGCGAATCTTTCCTTCGCTCTGAAACGCGCGCATCGCTTCGAACTGATCGACCTCGGGCACATTCGCGTCGATGCGATGCAGCTGATAGAGATCGATGCGATCGAGCCGCAGCCGCTTCAGACTTCCTTCGAGCTCTTCGCGCAAACGCTCCGGTCGCCCGTTCTCCGTCCACCTGCCGGGGCCCGAGCGATCGAAACCGCCTTTCGTCGCAATCACGAGCCCATCCGGATACGGATGCAACGCCTCGGCAATCAATTCCTCGCTGACGTGCGGTCCGTACGATTCGGCAGTGTCGATGAAATTGATGTCGAGCTCGATCGCGCGGCGGAGAACGGCGAGCGCTTCCGGTTTGTCTTTCGGCGGTCCCCACACGCCGTCGCCGGTGATACGCATCGCACCGAATCCGAGGCGATGAATGCTGAGGTCGCCGCCGAGGAGGAACGTGCCGCTCGTTTGTGCCGTGATCTGCATGAAAATGCCTCCTGCAAGAAATGGGAGATGAAAAACGCGGACGTGGCCGTCCCCGTCGCGAAGGCGCCGATGAAGAAATCCTCGCCGTCGCGCTGCAGATGCTACGCGAGAGCGGCCATCGCGCGCTGACGGTCGACGCAGTCGCCGAACGCGCCGGCGTCGCGAAGACGACGGTGTATCGCCGCTGGCCGACGAAGAGCGCGCTCATCGCCGCCGCAATCGCGCCATTGATCGCGTCGCGCCGAGACGAGATCGATGCAGTCCTGCGCGAGATCGCAGAGCTGCGGAGCAAGCTCGTGGAGATCACGGGCGACGCCGTAATCGCAGACGCGCTGATTGAATAATGTGGAGTGCGGCGGCCATGCCGCCGCTCTGGGTCGCGCGTTTCGGGTCGCGAGGTTGCGAAGTTGCGCGGTCCCGATTCGGTTCGCCGCGCAAACTGCGTAACCACGCAACCTCGCGACCAGAAACAAACTACCCAAAGCGGCGGCATGGCCGCCGCACTCCAAGAAATTCCAAAATTGTGTCCCTCAAAAGCTGCGAGAGAAATTCGCAGGTTGCAGGGGGACATCGCCGTGGAGGATTCCACCGGAGATCCGCGCGAGCACGCGCTTCGTCAGCTGCGCTTCCACGTCATCGCCTTCCTCGAGCTCGAGCGCCACGGATTGCGCGAGGAAGAGCTCTACCATCGCGTCCTCGCCGTCGTGCATCAGCTCTGCGCGTCGATCCTCACGTGCGAGCAGGCGTTGCTCACGCGTGCGGAGATCGTCGACGTGCTCGCGCCCGTGCGTCGCGTGCATGCGCGCTCGCCGTTCGTCGCGCGCTTGCAGCAATGGCCACGCGGCTATCCGGGCGATTTCGAAACGGTCGAATATCTGTGCAGCGGCGTGAATCGCGCCGCGGCGGGAACCATCGAGCGCGCGTGCGAGGCGTACGCGCTCAGCCGCTCGATCGCGCAGCAGCATCGCAACAAAGTGCAGCAGCAGGCGGTGCGCATCCTGCGCACGATGATCGCGAATCCGAAGCAAACGCGGATCGCATCACTCGCGTGCGGAAGCTGTCCCGACCTGCGCAGCATCCTCGATCATCTGCCGTCTCTCGCCGGCGAGCTCTGGCTGAACGACAACGACGACGACGCGCTGCAGTTTTCCGCGCGCGCGTTGCAGCCGATTCGCGAGCACTGCCACATTCGCCGCGGCGATGCGATTCGCGTCGCACGAAACTTGCCGCGGGGAGCGTTCGATCTCGTCCTCGCCGGCGGCCTCTTCGACTACCTCCCGACGCGCACCGGCGTCACGCTGATCAAGATCGCGTACGGCCTGCTGAACGAAGGCGGCACGTTCTTCTTCACGAACATCGCGACGCGCAATCCGTATCGCCCGCTCATCGAATACCTCGGCGACTGGATGCTCATCGAGCGTTCCGAGGAGGAA
>DATKFO010000321.1:0-2319 GCA_035544355.1 Thermoanaerobaculia bacterium | reverse complement strand
TCGTTCGTCACGCGCGGCTCGATGCCGTCGACGAACAGCTTGCCCGAGGACGAGCGGACCGGATCGATGCCGATCAGCACGCCGTTCTGATCGAAGTACGCGTTGATGTCGGCGACGAGGTTGCGATCCCACGACGCGGCGCGCGCATCGGAGTTCGCAGCCGGGTTATAGCGCGCGTAGCTGACGTAGACGGTGTCCTGTCCGTTGTAGGCCCACGTCGTGCCGAGGCGCGGCTGGAGCATGTCGTGGAACGGAGTCTCATGCATCTTGTACTTCGTTCCGGGCGACTTCACGAAGCCGGCGATGTTGTCCGCTTTGGCGAGACCCTGACCGTAGAGCGTGTCGCTGCTCGCGAGCAGGCCGACGTTGAACGTCCAGTTCGAGAGCGCGATCGTGTCGTTGATCTCGATGTTCTGCGTCTTGATCTCGGAATGGATCGTCGGGATCTGACCGGTGGTCTGCGGGCTGAAGTTCGCGATGAAGAACGCGGGCTTCGCCGTGCCGCAAGCCGCTGCCGGGCAATTCACGCCGCCCTGCGCCGTCGTCGCGCCGCCGGGGATCGTGATCACGCCCCATCCGTTCGAGCTCTGGAAGCGATCTTCGGAATCGGTGTAGCGCTGGTAGCCGAAGTGGAGATCGTGGGTGGCCTTCGAGCCGAACGTGATGTTGTAGCCGATCTGTCCGCTCTTGCGGAAGAAGTCGTCATTGTCGGCAGCGAACTGTCCGAAGCCGACGGTGCCGCCGCCCTTCTTCACGCCGTCCTGGAGGTACCCGTACTTGTCGATGTAAGGCTGCACGAACGCGGTGTTGCCGGCGTTCGCGGTGGGAACGATCAGGCGACCCGCGGTGCCGAGGTCGTTGATCGGGAGCTTCGCACCGGCTGCGATGGAGACCGCAGCGTCGGAAAGCGTGTCGGCTCCGCCGCCGCCCGGACTCTTGAAGTCGAAGTACTTGAAGGTGGCGAGGCTGCGATTGTTGACGACCCACGAGCCTTCGAGCGATCCGATCTTGAGATCCGACGTCGAGCCGGCGCCGGTGGTCGGAGCCTGCGTCGAAGTGAACGACGCGCCGGTCTTGCGATGGTGCGAGCTGCGATAGCTGCCGTTGATCAGCATCGAAGCCGTCGGCGTGTACGTCAGTTTCACGAATCCTTCGTTGCGATAGTCGCGGAACTCGGGAAGATCGCCGTAGAGATTCGACTGATTCGATTTCGTGTAGATCGGGCGGTAGTACGAGGTGTAGAAGAAGAGCTTGTCCGAGAGGATCGGTCCGCCGACGCTGACCGTCGTCCAGTCGCGATCCTGCGAATACTTCGCGTTCGACGTCGTCGCCTGGTCCGCGACGAACGAATGCTTCAGGATCTGGTAGCCGACTTCGCCCGAGTACTTCGAGGTACCCGATTTGCTGACGGTGTCGATCTGGAAGCCGCCGGCGCGCTCGAAGTCGACGGCCTTCGCGCCGCCCTTGACGACGCTCACCTGCGAGATGTCGTGCGTCGCGGGATCGCCGACCTGAATGCCGAACAGCGGCATCGTGACGTTGACGCCGTCGAACAGGTAGACGTTGTCCTGACCGCTGCCGCCGCCGCTCGGTCCGCGGAACTCATCCTGCGAGACCTGCACGCCGGGCACGAGCTTCTGGATGTCTTTGTAGTCCTGCGTGATCGGCAGCGCGCGGATCTGCTCGTTCGAGAAGCCGGTCTGAATCGCGGTCGATTCTTTGTCGACGAGCGACGCCTGTGCGACGACCGTCACGGTCTCGGAGACGCCGGCGACGTCGAGCTTCACGTCGAGCGGCAGATCCTGGCTGAGGATGACCTCCGCTTTGCGATTCACGGTCTGCATTCCGGAAAGCGTGTAAGTCAGCGTGTACACGCCCGGCTGCAATGCGGGCAACCGGTACACGCCGTTTTCGTCGGACGTGGTGACGCGTGGCTGCGGCAACGCGTTCGATCGTGCTTCGACGGTGACGCCGGGAAGCGCCGAGCCGTCGCTCGCGAGCACGGTGCCGTGAACCGAGCCCGTTTGCTGCGCGAGTACAAAGGGTGTAGCCAGGACGACAAGCGAAAGTAAAACGAGTGTGCGAACGACGCGTGTAGCGACCATCGATCCTCCTCGATCTGTTGGAAAAAAAGGACTGCGGATGAGTATGGTAATGAAGGTTCGACGGAGGGGGGTGCTTTTTTCCGTCAGTCGTTCCCGAGCGGCCAGTCCAGCTCCCCGAGAAATCGCTCGTCTTCGCGCCATTTTTCGTGCACGGCAACGTGCAGATCGAGGAAGACCTTCGTCCCGAGTATCGACTCCAGCTCGACGCGCGCAT
>DATKFO010000320.1:0-7541 GCA_035544355.1 Thermoanaerobaculia bacterium | reverse complement strand
TACGCAGTGGGCAGTGGGCAGTGGGCAGTTGGCAGTAAGCAGAAGAAACCCTGTCTCCGCCTACTGCCTACTGCCTACTGCCAACTATCGCCGCACGCTCTCCGCCATCCGCGCGACCTCCGCCTCCACAGCCGCCCACCCCTCGGCCTTGATCTCGACGATCCAGCCGTACAGCAGCTCGTTGAGAACGTTGTGCACGATCGTGGTGTGGTCGTGCGAGCCGGACGCGTAGAGGTTGTTGAGCAGCTGATCGAAATCGATGCGCCCTTCGTTCACGAAGCTCATGCCGCTGAGATACGGCATCGTCTCCGGCGAGAGATGGCGCGTCACGCGATCCATGAAGTCGTACGTGTGATCGCCGATCCGTTGAAACACGAGCGCGAAGATCGACTGGAAGATCGTGTTGTAGCGCTCGACGAGCGCTTCGAGCTCGTATTCGGTCTCGACCGCCGCGCGTTTCTCGAAGAGCGCGGTCGTTTCGGCGTCCTGCACGAGATTCACGACGAGCAATCCCCAGATCGTGCGGAACGTCGCGAAGTTCGAGAGATAGCTGCGCGCGCACAGCTCCTCGACCGATTGCGAATTCTCCGCGACGAGCGAGAGCACATGCTGCTCTTCGTCCGTGAGCTCGAGCTGATGCACGCGCATATCCGCGCCCGGCACGAGCTCGACCATGCGCTCGGGACGTCCGACGCCACGCGTGATCAGCGACCAATACTCGATGCGGCGGATGCCGTCGAGGATCAAACGCTCACTGATGAGAGGCAGCGCAATGATCTCGTTCGGCAACTGCGGCGTGAAATCGATCGAATACTCGCCCGTGCGATACGCCATCGCATTCAGCACGATCGCACTCGCCTGCCGCTCCACCGCACGAATCAATTCATCCGGCTGCAAGTACCCGAGCTCGCAAAGAAGAGCGCCGATGCGCCGCGACAACACCAGATGCTCAAGCGCATTGTTGTATTGCTGGAAGTTCAGCTCGCCCGATCGCAGCAACGTCTCCGCGAGCCCCATATCCGGATCCGTGCTCGTCGCCGAAATGATCCGCCCCTCGTTGAAGTAAATCGTATCCGTCCGCCGATTCGACTCCAGCGAAAGCATCGCCGTCTCACTGCTGCGAACGATCGAGCGAAACAGATCGGGGACGGTGGTCTCCTCGAGGGTGCCTTGGATGGAGAGGTCGTCGGACATTTGACAATTGTAGTGGGCAGTGAGCAGTTGGCAGTTGGCAGAGGATTCCGAGGTACGATTCGCGTCCCACCTGAACGGTATTTCCTCGCCGTACTCCTTGCCAGCCAAATCATCTATGGACGGAAGTAGTTTCAGACGACTCGACGCGTGGCAGCAGGCACGCGTGCTTGCCGGCGACATTTATCGAGCAACGCGCTCATTCCCGAAGGACGAGATGTTCGGATTGACTCAGCAAATGCGAAGAGCGGCGCTGTCCGTGCTTTCAAACGTTGCTGAGGGGCAAGGACGGCGAACTCCCGCGGACAAACGCAACTTTACGTTCGTCGCTCGTGGATCAATCTACGAGCTCGAGGCACAGATCGTGATCGCGACAGATCTCGAATACTTCGACGAAGCAACAGCAGAACGTTTGGTTGCGCAGATGCTGGAAGTCACGCGGGCGCTGAACGGGCTGATTCGCTATTTCGGCAAGGAGTAACTCCTGCCGACTGCCAACTGCTCACTGCCCACTCACAAAGCGGCAGGCCGCGTCGCATCCTCCACGTCCGCCACCCCTACCGCGTTCTTCGTCGTTGATTTCACGCGGTACATCGCGGCGTCCGCCTGCCGAATCAGCTCTTCCTTCGTGACGCCGTGGTGGGGGTAGGAGGCGATGCCAAAGCTGGCGGTGATGGAGACTTCGACGTTGGAGTCGATGTGGAGTGGGGCGCCGGAGATGGCGCGGCGCACGCGGTTGGCGACGGCGTGGGCCTGTTCCTGGTCGGTTTGCGGGAGGATGATGCAGAACTCGTCGCCGCCGAAGCGGACGACTTTGTCGATGCCGCGCACGGCGCCGAGGATTCGTTTTGCGACTTCTTGTAGCGTGCGGGAGCCGCTGAGATGTCCGTAGAGGTTGTTCACCATCTTCAGATCGTCGAGGTCGAGGAAGATGATGCTGAACAGCGTTCCGTAGCGGCGCGAGCGCTCGATCTCTTCGTCGAGGTACGACTCGAAGAAGCGGCGATTGAATGCCTTCGTGAGATCGTCGCGCATCGCGAGGTCGCGGCTGCGCGTGAGTTGATAGATATTGCTCAGCACTTGCGCGACGGCGGCGAGATAGCGCGTCACGTTTCCGGCGGTTTCGTCCTCGACCTGATCGTCGCGCGTGAGCGGGACTTTGATCGCGCCGATGAGGTCTTCGTCGACTTGCAGCGGCATCACGACCATGCCGTTGCCGTCATCTTTGCGATCGACCGCGAGAAATTGTCCCGACGCGAGTGCGCGCTGCAGGAGATCCGCGGGAATGCCGGGAAGGAACTCGCCGGTGTCGCGCGAGTCGGGATCGTTCGTGAAGCTGACGACGTAGCGCTCGAGGCGCGGGTCGTGGAGGAACAGCGTGCCGCGGCCGAGTCCGAGGATGTTGAGGATCGTGTGCGTGATTCGCTCGGAGACTGCTTCCGCATCGGTCATCGTCATCAGCTCGTGGATCTGCGTGAGCGAGCCGACTTCCTGTTCGAGCTGCGCGGCATGGATCGCGGCATCGGCGAGATCGATGGCGAACGCGATCGACTCCTCCGGCCGCGCGAGGAACGCGTCGCGATCGAGACGCAGCTCGCCGTTGCGGCGATGCGCGGGAACCGCGTCGTTGCAGAGGATCACGCGCACGAGACTCTTGCGCGGCGGCGGCTCGAGCACATCGTGCGAATCGTCGTCGACGATGACGACGCGGCAGACGTCACGTTCATCCGGCGCGGTCGCAAACGTGAGCGCAGGGCAAGCCTCTCGCAACCTCACGGCGAGGTCGTCACGACTGCTGTAGACGCCGATCGCTTGTCGTGTCATTTGCGCCTAAGTTGCTAATTCTACAATGTCGTAACGCTCGCCCATGCGCATCGCACAAATCGTTCTCCCCGACGCATCCGAATACGAGCGCAAATCGCAGCGCATCGACCACGCGATATTCGCCGTTGCGCACGACGTAAATCTCGTCGCGCTCGACGACATTCACAACGCCCATGCAGATGTCGCGCACATCTACGCATCGTCGAAATTACCGCCCTCGCAGCTCGTCGGATTTCCGATCCCGTACATCGCAAACGCAGACATCGCCCGCACGCGCTGGCCGTTCCGCAAACCGGCAGTGCCCGACTACGTCGTCTCCCCGCTCATCGAAAAAGTAGAGCAGAGTCGATTCCAACCGCTGCCCGAGGCCGTCGAAGACGCCTACTTCCAGTGGGCAGTAAGCAGTGAGCAGTGGGCAGAAGCAAAGCCGCAAAGCAAATCTCCATCCTCCTCTGCCGACTGCCCACTGCCCACTGCCCACTCCAAAGTCATCGGCACCTTCGGTCCCGCGCGACAAAACGTCGCGAGCCTCGTCGAGCGCACGCTCGTGCGGATTCACCGCATGCGCGACGACGTCGAGTGGCAGCTCTTCGATCACGTTCCGTCGCCGAACGATCTACGAACAGTGGACTTATGGGTCGATCCGGCCTCGGACGAAGCGGATCTCGACGGCTTCGTGGCCGAAGCAATCGCGTGCGAAATCGCAGTCGTCGCGACACGCACGCCGATCAACAACCAGCGCCTGGAAAAAGGGCGCACGGGGTTTCTCGTTCCGTGCAACGACCCGAACGAACTGGCTCATGCGATACTGGGCGCCCTGTTCAAGCCTGAGGTGGCTCAGCGAAAAATCGAGGCGGCACGGCAGACGGCTTCAAAGTTCCGTCCCCGCCAGCGCTTTCGCATCCTCTCGCACTTGTACGAGACCCTAATTTCATGACCTCGATCCCGGAGCTCTCGAATCCCCAGCGTCGCGCCCTCGACCTCGTCAAGGAGGTCGCCATTGAGAAAGCCTGCCGCCCGTTTCTCGTCGGCGGCCCGGTCCGCGACATCCTCCTCGGGCGCACATCCTTCGACATCGATCTCACGCTCGAGGACGGCAGCTCCACGCTCGCCCGCGCGATCGCGAAGCGCCTCGACGGCCGCGTGCGCTCGTTTCCGCAGTTCCTCACGTACAAAGTGACCGCCGACGGATTTCCCGAGATCGACATTGCGACCGCGCGCAAGGAGCGCTATCGCAAGCCGGGAGATCTCCCTTCCGTCGCCGCGGGAAGACTCAAAGACGATCTGTTGCGCCGCGATTTCTCGATCAACGCGATCGCGATGGATCTGATGAACGGCGCGCTGCACGATCCGGCGAACGGCGAGCGCGATCTTTCCGATCGTGTCGTGCGCGTGCTGCACGACCAGAGTTTTCTCGACGATCCGACGCGCATCCTCCGCGCAGTCCGCCTCGGCACGCGACTCGGATTTTTGCGCGATGCTCACACCGACAAGCTGATGCGCGATGCGATCGCTGCGGATGCACTCGCCACCGTTTCGCGCGAGCGCATCTGGCGCGAGTTGTTTCTCGCGTTCGCGGAAGAAGCAGCGCCCGCGATTCTCGCGGAGCTCAACGAGCGCGGTGTGCTCGAGAAATTCTTCGGCCAGCGCGTCGATGCGAATGCGATCGCGAGACTCAGTGCGCTCCAATCGCAGATCGATGGAAACAACGACGTCGATCGCGACGTGCTCTTCACCGGCGCGCTGCTTCCCGCGGCGACCGCGCAAGCGGAGCTCGAAGGCTCAGGCTTCTCGCTGAAACGCGCGAAGCGGGTGCTGCAGATCGCGAATGACACGCAGCGCTTCGCCGATGCACTCGCGGATGCGAAATCGGATCGGCAGCGCTTTCGACTGTTCAAACAGTCTTCGCCCGAATTGCTGAGCGTGATTGCGGTCGAGCGTCCGCAGGAGCGCGAGCACATCGATCGCTATCACGCGTTCCGCAACTTCAAGCTCGCACTGCGCGGCAACGAGCTCGAGGTTCCGCCCGGACCGCACGTAGCGCGCGCACTCGAGCGTACACGTGAGGCCGTCTTCACCGGCGAGGTCGCTGCCGACGACGCGCGCGAGTTCGCCCGCGATCTCGCAAAACAATTCCTAAACTCCTAAGGAAGAAGAACTGACGTGCGGGCGGCGGCGTATCATCATTGAAGATGCGCCGCCGCCCACTCGGAATCTTGTTGTTGTTCCTTTCCCTCCCCGCCTCCGCGCAACACGACATCAATCAAGTCGAGACGGCGCCGCCCGGAGCCGCAGTCGCGACGCCGCTGCCCGAAGCGCAGCGCCGCAAGATGAAACACTACGAGCTGCCGGAGCTCGCCGGCGCGCGGCAAGCCCTCGGCACGCAAGTCATCGACGGACATCTGCCGAAGCCGCTCATCGATTTCATCATCCACGACAGCATCGTCGACCAGCGGTTGTCGCTGTTCGAAGGCGGTCTCGTCGTCGTCAAGATGAAGAGCGGCGAAACGACGATCTTCAAGAAAGTGCTCATTCCCGCGGACGCGTTGAAGTCGTACGCGGGTCACGCAAACGCCGCGGCCCTGCGCGAGATCGACTCGCGGCAGCTCACGCCTCCCGATCTCGATCGCCGTGCGCGGCTGCGCGTGTACGACGCATCGGGCACGTACGTCGAGCGCGAGTTCCATCCCGGCAGCGTGCTCCCGAAAACCCTCGGCGATCAGGTCATGCCGCTGCAGGACCTGCTGCGCGTGATCTCCGTCGACCGCGGCGTGACGAGCAGCGTGTCGGGCTACGAGCCGCAAGTCGGCGACGAGCTCGTGGCCGACGATCAGAAGGTCTATCGCGTCGTCCGCGTCGTCGAGCAGGGCGACATCGTCGAGCTCAAATGCCTCGACGCCCCGACGTCGCTCTACGTCGCGAAGAAAGAGCTCGCGAATTACTTTGTGGGGAAGGCGAAGTGAGTGGGCAGTTGACAGTGGGCAGTGGGCAGAGGAAATGCCGAAGTCTTCTGCCCACTGCCTACTGCTCACTGCCCACTGCCTCATGACGCTCCGCATCACCACCGGCTCGCTCCGCAATCGCCGCATTCCGGTTCCGCGCGGCGAAGTACGACCGACGTCCGAGCGCGCGCGGCAGGCGTTCTTCAACATCGTCGGCGATCGCATCAGTGGCGCACGCTTTCTCGATCTCTTCGCGGGCAGCGGGGTTTTTGCGTTCGAAGCCGTCTCCCGCGGCGCGCGCGAAGCCGTCGCGATGGACAGCTCGCGCGCAGCGATGCAAATGATCGACAAGCTCGCGAAGGAATGGGACGCGCCGGTGAAAACGATCGCGGCCGACGTCATGACAGGGATTAAGCGTCTCGGCGGCGGAGTTTTCGACGTGACCTATGCCGATCCGCCGTACGCATTCGAGCGTCACGACGAATTGCTGATGGCCATCGATGCGCACGTCGCGCTCGCGCCCGGCGCGATCGTCGCGATCGAGCATCGCCGCCGCAGCGAGCCGTTTCACAGCGAGCCGCACAACATACGATTCGCGCGCCGTGCCGAGTACGGAGAGGTTTGGATCAGCATCTGGACAGCGGGAGATTGAATGGCAGATCACAAAACGAGCATCGAGCTGACGGTGGACGAGCAGGGCGCACACGCGCTGTTCGGGAATCATGACGAGAACCTGCGCACGCTCGAAGATGAATTCGGCGTGAAGATTTCTTCGCGCGGCAATGAAATCTTCGTCTCCGGCACAGCGGAGAATGTCGCGCCCGTCGAGAAGCTGCTCAGCGAGCTGCAGTCGCTCATCGTGCAGGGCTACCCGGTCAGGAAATCGGACATCGCCACCGGCATGCGCGTGCTGCGCGACAAGCCGCAGACGAATCTCGTCGACTTCTTCACCGACGACAAAGTGCAGCCATCGCTGCGACGCATCGTCACGCCGCGCAACGTCGCGCAGAAGGTCTATCTCCAATCGATCCAGGATCACGACATCGTGTTCGCGATCGGTCCGGCCGGCACGGGCAAGACGTATCTTGCCGTCGCAGCCGCAGCCGCAGCGCTGCAGGACAAGTCGATCAAGCGGATCATCCTCTGCCGCCCCGCCGTCGAAGCCGGCGAGCGCCTCGGATTTCTCCCCGGCGACATCGCCGAAAAAGTGAACCCGTATCTCCGGCCCCTCTACGACTCGCTCTACGACATCATCGGCTTCGAGAAAGTCGAGAAGCTGATGGAGCGCAGCGTGATCGAGATCGCGCCGCTCGCGTTCATGCGCGGCCGCACGCTCAACGACTCGTTCATCATCCTCGACGAAGCGCAGAACACCACCCCCGAGCAGATGAAGATGTTTCTCACGCGCCTCGGCTTCGGCTCGAAGGCCGTCGTCACCGGCGATATCACGCAGGTCGATCTTCCCGAGGGGAAGAAGTCGGGACTGCGCGAAGTGCGTCGCATTCTCGAGGGCGTTCCCGGACTCCGCTTCTTCGACTTCAGCGACAAGGACGTCGTGCGCCATCCGCTGGTCGGTAAGTTCGT
>DATKFO010000319.1:0-3795 GCA_035544355.1 Thermoanaerobaculia bacterium | reverse complement strand
CGCGTCGAGCTCGACGACGAGGCAGCGCGAATCGAGATCGGCGAAGTGATCGCTGTGGCGCGCGCCCGCGGGATGCATCACGACCGTTGCGCGCGAGCAATCATGCGTCGCGCGCGGCGAGATCTCGCGATACCCGCCGCGCGTGACGATGTTGAGGTAGGGACTCTGGTGTTCGTGCGATGCGATGCGCAGCCGCGGGCCGTACGCGCGTTCGGTCACGAAAAACGAATCGCTGCGCCATTCGAAAAGAGAACGGCCGAAGTAGTTCATCCGGCCATTCTCCCATCGCACTCAGACCACGAGATGCAAACGAATGTCGGTCGAGTCGCGGTCGGCTTTGGCGACGATGCGCACGTGATCGACCTTGCGGCCGTCTTTGAAGTCGAGCAGCGAGTAGATGCCGTTGCGATGGATGGAATCGTTGAAGTCGACGATCTGCGCGTCGCCGTTCTCGAACACGACTTCGGCGAAGCTGATCTGCGCCGCGCCGTGATCGATCTCGAGCAGCAACTGGCGGCCGCGCTGATCGACGTTCAGGGAGAAATCGGTCCAGCCGTCTTCACGATCGAGTGATTCGGAGGACGCCCAGACGAGCGTTTCGCGCGGCGGGAGCGTTGCGATTGCGACCGCGGTGAATGCGACGGCGCCGAGGTAGACGCGCGGGGCTACGCGGAACGTGACGGGGCGCACAACGACCGTCGGCAGCGTGCGGCGAATCGGAAATCCGGGGCGGGTCGTTACGCGCACGCGCGTCACGTGACCGTTGCGCTTCACGACACGAACTCGCGCGGCTTGCGATTCCGTGGCGATCGGCAGAACCAGGGCAACTGCGAGAAGGATGGCGAATGATCGTTTCATGTTTCCTTTCACTCCTTGTCATCGGAATGGACGTTCGGCGCCCTCCGAATGTTTACGGCGATTCCGTTGAGCGCCGCGTTGCCGGACACGACATCGACCGCGCGTGCGTCGGTGAGATCGTTGTAGCTGACGCCGGCGTGCTGCTCCGCGATGCCGAGGCGCGTGCCGGGACGGTTGTGGCCGAAACCGTGCGGCAGACAGACGACGCCGCGCATCACGCTGTCGGTGGATTGGACGGCGATGCGCACGGAGCCGACGCTCGCGTCGACGTCGACGAGCTCGCCGTCGGCGATGCCGAGTGATGCGAGATCGTCGGGATGCACGAGCAGCTGATCGCGCGGCTTTCCTTTGATCAGGCGATACGAGTTGTGCATCCACGAGTTGTTGCTGCGCAGATGGCGGCGGCCCACAAGCGTGTAGGGGCGGCTTGCAGCCGCCCGAACTTCGGTCGTCGCGAGCTCACGAGAGTTCGGGCGGCCGCAGGCCGCCCCTACAGTCATGAAGCGCTCGACATCTTGAAGAATTACCGCTGGCGCGCAGTCCACACTTTCCACTCGCGTGAACAGCGATGGCGCGAGCGGACCGAAATCGATTCCGTGCGGCGCGGCGGCGAGCAGCTCCATCTTCTCGCCGGCGAGCTCCGCGGGTGTTTGCACGCGATTGCCGCTCAAGTCGCGAAGGATTTCCCAGTCGTAGCGCTCGTCGTCGGGGCGCGGCCAGATCGCGGCGTTGAAGCGCGCGACGTTGCGGATCGCGAGAGCGTTGAAGATCAGATCGTAGTGATCGTGATTGAGACTCGACGTCGGCGGCAGGATCAGGTCGGCGTGGCGCGTGGTCTCGTTGATGTAGATATCGATCGCGATCATGAACTCGAGCGAGTCGAACGCTTCGTCGAGACGGCGGCCATCGGGCGTCGACAGCACGGGATTGCCCGCGATCGTGATCATCGCGCGAATCTGTCCGTCACCCGGCGTGAGGATTTCTTCCGCGAGCGCGGCGACGGGCAGCTCGCCGTTCGATTCGGGCAGTCCGCTGACGCGTGAGTGATGCCGCGCGTAGTGGCCGGGACGCGTGAGCGGAATCAGCGGCTGCGTCGGCAGCGCGCCGCCTTCGCGATCGAGGTTCCCGGTGACGATGTTCAGCAATTGAATCAGCCACTGATTCAATGTGCCGAACGATTGCACCGTCGTTCCGACACGGCCGTAGCAAACCGCGGACGGCGCAGCGGCGAATTCGCGCGCGATGTGGCGAATCGTCTCCGCATCGATCCCCGTCATCGTCGCCGCAACCTCGGGCGTGACATGCGAGATCGCAGCGAGCGCGCGATCGAGTCCGTTCAACTGCTCGCGATGCGTCACGCGCAGCAGACTTTCATTGGTCAACGTGTTGATCATCGCCATCAGCAGCGCCGCGTCGGTCGCGGGACGGATGAAGTGATGTTCTCTCGCGACGTCCGCGGTCTCGGTGCGCCGCGGATCGATCACGACGATTTTGCCGCCGCGCTCGCGAATCGCGGCGAGGCGCTTCGCCACGTCGGGCGTCGTCATCATGCTGCCGTTCGAGGCGATGGGGTTCGCGCCGAGGATCAGAAAGTAATCCGTGCGGTCGATGTCGGGAATCGGGATCAGGAATTGATGGCCGTACATCAGCAGCGACGTGAGCTGCTGCGGCAGTTGATCGACCGACGTCGCGCTGAATGCGTTTTTCGTTTTCAGCGCGCGGGCGAGCGGCGGGATGCCGAGGAGCGTGCCGATGTTGTGGACCGAGGGGTTGCCGACGTAGAAACCGACGGCGTCATGGCCGTGCTGCGCCTGGATCGACGCTAACTTTTCCTTCGCGAGCGCGAACGCGTCATCCCACGAAATCTCCTGCCATTCGCTGCCGATCCGGCGTAGCGGACGGCGCACGCGATTCGGATCTTCGTGGATATCTTTGAGCGCGACGGCCTTCGGACAGATGTGCCCGCGGCTGAACGGATCGGCAGCGTCGCCGCGAATCGAGACGATCGACGGACCGTCGATTTTGATCTCCAGGCCGCAAATCGCCTCGCAGAGATTGCAGGCACGGTAAATCATGCGCTCCATCGCCGGTCACTATGCCATTTACAATCGGCGGTATGGAAACGAACCGTCTTCTTTTGGACATGACCAGCGCCGACGAGGAGACGCGCGCCGACGCGCGCGACGAGCTCGGGATGCGCATCGACGACGCGATCGCGCGCGCGATCCTCGACATCGCGTCGAGCGACGCCGCGGATGAGATCCGCGCCGACGCGCTGGTGACGTTCGGCCCGGTCATCGAGATCTGCGGCATCGATTTCGACGACGAGGAGTTCGACTTCGGCCCCGAGATCGAACCGCCCGTTTCGCGCGAGACGTTCGAGACGATCGTCGGCGAGCTGAACGCGCTGTACGCCGACGAAGCGCAGCCGAAGATCGTGCGCCGCCGCGCGTTCGAGAATCTGATTCGCGATCCGCAGCCGCCGCACATCAAGGAAGTGCGCAAGCATTTCGCGTCGTCCGATTCCGACTGGCGCAAGACCGCGGTGTTCGCGATGGGCCAGATCCCCGGCTTCGACCGCGAGCTCCTCGACACCCTCGGCAACGCCGAAGGCGATCTCCTCTACGAAGCGATCCGCGCCGCCGCGAACATGGAGATCCGGCAAGCAGCGAAACCGATTCGCGCGATCGCCGCGGATGACAGCGCGGCAATCGATCTCCGCGTCGCGGCGATCTTCGCACTACCGAACGTCGATCGCGACTGCTTCGAGCTCCTCGACGAGCTCAAAGACTCGGAGGACGCCGAGATCGCAGAAGCGGCGGAAGAGTCGCTCGAAGAGCTGGGGTTCGCGCAGCAAATGGGGGATTTCGAGGAGGAGTGATGTGGAGTGCGCTGACCGCAGTCAGCGCTTTCAACACGGGTCTCGCTCGAGCTGTC
>DATKFO010000318.1:0-6620 GCA_035544355.1 Thermoanaerobaculia bacterium | reverse complement strand
CGATGAGTGCCAGCAGAATCGCGGCGGCGATGGCGAGCCACGGCGAGCGCGTTTTCGTTTCGCCGGCGACTTCGTTCGCGGTCTCGATGGCCGTGCGGCAATCCGCGCAGGTGTCGAGATGGACGACGACAGGCGCCAGCTCCTGCCGGCTCAGTTTGCCATCGGCGAACATCGCCAGCGTTTCAGGAGCTGGATGCATCGAATGCCTCATCTTGTAAGGACTGACTGGAGAAGCCGAAATCCATGTCATGCATCGTCGATCCGATGAGATCGCGAACGGAGCGTGCGTCGAGCCCAGCCGTAACGCACGCGCGCCGCAGCCGCTCGAGCATCGTGTCGACGCGGCGATACAGCGGCCGCTGCGGCAAGCGCATCATGCGCGAGACGTCGGCGAGGCTCATCCCGCTGCCGAAGTGAAAACGGAGAATCATGCGATCCTCCGCGGACATCGCTCCGAGGGTTTCGCGGATGGTCGTGCTCGTGCGCTGTGCCAGTACGCGTGCATCCGCTTCGAGTGCGCGCTCATCCGCGCGATCGAAGGCGACGAACGTGTCGGTCGGGGTGTCGTCGATCGGAATCGCTCGCGGACGCGAAACGCGAACTGGAAGGCGCTTCGCGATCGCTTCGATGTCACTCGCGGAAAGACTCGGATGCGCTGCGAGCACGATCGGCAGCGCTTCTTCGAGCGAGCGGTGATCGCGCGAGATGAGCTTCTCGAGCTGCACGCCGGCGTCACCCATGCGCTCCGCTTCCGCGGACGGATGCCAGCGACCGAAGCGGCGCGTGCGCTCGTCGCAGAGGAGGCGCTGCACGACGACGGAGAGGAAGGATGCGAGCGACGCGCGCCCTTCGTATTTGCGAAGGACGGCGTAGTCGTCCGCCATCAGGTGGACGCGAACATCCGAAGCGAAGTCCTCGGCATCAGCGCCGTGGAGGCGCGCACGACGCGCGACGACCGCGACGATCCGGTCGATCAACGACGCGCTTGCACCGAAGAGCTCCGCAGGATCCATTGTGCTGAAGGGAGATGGACTCCTTCAGGATACACCTACGGATTGCTGGCGGTAAGGAGGGAATGTGAGGGACGGGCTGAAGCCCATCCCACATGGATGGCGTTACTTGCTGAGGGCGGCGCGGGCGCTGTTGACGATCGCGGTAAAGGCGGCGGCATCGCGGACGGCGATGTCGGCGAGCACCTTGCGATCGAGCGTGCTTCCGCTGGCTTTCAGACCCGCGATGAGCTGCGAGTAGGAGATGCCGTTCAGGCGGGCGGCGGCGTTGATGCGGGCGATCCAGAGCTTCCGGAACTCACCCTTGCGATCCTTGCGGCCGGTGAACGCGGAGTTCAGGGCCTTCTGCACCTGCTGCTTCGCGATCCGGTGACCGCGCGACTTCATTCCCCAGTAGCCACTGGCCAGCTTGAGAATTTTTACGCGGCGATTTTTCCGTTTGGGTCCTCGTTTGACTCTCATGGTCTCCTCGTTTTTCCTTTTCTGAGCAGACGGGCCAGGAGTGGTGTTGCCTCGTCGTGCTCGAGTGTGGGACAGGCTTCAGCCTGTCCTGGACGGGCTGAAGCCCGTCCTGCATTGCTACAGGTAGGGAAGCATCCGCTTCACGGTCTTCTCGTTCGCCTTCGACACCTCGGTCTCACCGGCGAGCGCGGCCTTACGGCCGGGCGACTTCTTGGTGAGGATGTGCGAATGGAATGCGTGGTTCCGCTGAAGCTTTCCGCTTCCGGTCTTCTTGAACCGCTTCGCGGCTCCCCGATGCGTCTTGATCTTCGGCATAAAAGTCCCCTAAGTTTGGCTCGTAACTCGTTTGGACTGTGAATGATTCCCTGGGCGGGTGAGCAGTGGGCAGTTGGCAGTGGGCAGAGGAAACAACCACTCCACTGCCTACTGTCTACTGCCCACCGCCAACTACTTGTTGGGCGCGATGACCATCGTCATCCGGTTGCCCTGCACGTCGGGATGCGGCGACTCAGCGGCGCCGAACTCCTTGATCTCGGTGAGCAGGCGGTCGAGAAGCGCACGGCCGAACTCCATGTGCGTCATCTCGCGTCCGCGGAAGCGGATGCTGGCCTTCACTTTGTCGCCGTGCTGCAGGAAACGGATGATGTTGTTCTTCTTGAAATCGAAGTCGTGTTCGTCGATGCGGGGGCGGAACTGCACCTCCTTGACGACGATGACCTTCTGCTTCTTCTTGGCTTCGCCCGACTTCTTCTTCTGCTGGAAGACGTACTTCCCGTAGTCCATGATCTTGCAGACCGGCGGGTTCGCGGTCGGCGAGATCTCGACCAGATCGAGATCTTTCTCTCTCGCCATTTCCTGCGCCTGCGCGATCGGCACGATGCCGACCTGCTTGCCTTCGTGGTCGATGAGGCGAACCTCTGCGGCGCGGATCAGGTCATTGATGCGGGTGTCGGGCTCTGCGGGTCTCCGGTCGAATCTCGAGTTACGACGTGGCGGAAAAATACGTGTTCCTCCTTTATTTCGGGTCGGACAATCTATGGGCAACGGGTGCGAGAAGTCAACGCGCGGCCGGAAGGCTCTCTGGTAACTGGGAACGCCCCATCCTCATTTCCTCGTAACCAAAATCCGGTCCCACAGGTGATAGCGCCATTTGTACCAACGCCGCTCGCGGCGGTTGATCGGTCCCGGCCAGTTGTAGTTCCAGAGCACTTCGACGTCTTTTTCTCCAGGGAAGAGAGTCGTGATCTCGTCAACGCTCCAGAAGATGTGCTCGACGTCATAGTGATCGGTGCGGCGCAACAGTGACGTCGCGATGAAGCGCTGGAAGCGCTCCGGGAACGCGAGCAGCGCGGGGATGCCGAAGTGCGGATCGCGCTTGAGGAGATATCGCAAGCGCGGCGGCGTGGTGATCATGCAGATGCCGCCCGGTTTGAGGATGCGCATGATCTCTTTGCCGAGGAGATGCGGCTGTGGGACGTGCTCGATCGTGTCGAGGCAGAGGATGATGTCGAACGAGGCGTCGGCGAACGGCACGTGATGTCCGTTGCCGACGAGCTGCGAGACGGGGAGATCGAGCGCAGCGCGAAGCGCGCGCAGCTCGCGATTCGGGACGATGTCGATGGCGACGACGTCGAAGGCTTGGACGTTCGCCATGCCGAGGCTTGCGCCGCCGTTGCCGGCGCCGATGTCGAGCACGCGGCCGTGTTTCGCGCGCTGCGCGAAAAACTCGGCGAGCTGGCGTCCTTCGTCGAAGCGTCCGAGCGCGAAGTCGAGCGCCGCATCGTAGTTCGCGTTCGAAGGAGGAACCCACGCGTTCAACGACTGGCGTACGTGTGTCTGGAACGCGGCAGTCAGTTCGGGCCAGGAGTGATGAATCATGGTCTAGGAGTGCGGTGGCAAAGCCACCGCTTTCTGATCCGGATCCAGGAGCGGCGACTGAGGCCACCGCACTCCGAAACGCTTCACAGCGTCAGCGCCCGCGTGTCGGCGAGCTCGCGGCCGAGTTTGATCAGCTCTTCGAGCGGCATGCTTCCCTGATCGCCGCCGCTGCGCTTGCGCAGGCTCACCGAGCCGCTCGACGCTTCTTTCTCGCCGACGATGAGCATGAACGGCACTTTCTGCAGCTGCGCTTCGCGGATCTTCGCGCCGAGTTTCTCGTTGCTGTCGTCGAGCTCGACGCGGAATCCGGCCGCGCGCAATTTCGAAGCGACGCTCGTGCCGTACTCGACGAACTTCTCCGAGAGCGGCAGCACTGCCATCTGCACGGGTGCGAGCCACAGCGGGAACGCGCCCGCGAAGTGCTCGATGAGGATGGCGATGAAGCGCTCGAACGAGCCGTAGATCGCGCGATGCAGCACGGCCGGTCTGTGCTCGGCGTTGTCCTGCCCGACGTACGTGAGATCGAAGCGCTCGGGCGCGTTGTAGTCGAGCTGGATGGTGCCGAGCTGCCACTTGCGGCCGATGCTGTCCGACACGTCGAAGTCGATCTTCGGTCCGTAAAACGCGCCTTCGCCTTCCTTCACTTCGAACGGCCGTCCCAAACTTTCCAGAGCGCGCCGCAGCAAATCCTCGGCACGATCCCAAAGCGCGTCGTCACCGATGCGCTGCGGAGGACGAGTCGAGAACTTCGCGGTGTATTCGAGACCGACGGTCGAGTAGACGTGATCCAGCAGCGCGACGAATCGCCGCACTTCGTCCGGCACCTGATCCTCGACGCAGTAGATGTGCGCGTCGTCCTGCGCGAATTGCCGCACGCGAGTGAGCCCGCCGAGAGTGCCCGACGCCTCGTTGCGATGCAGCACGTCCTGGGTGTGGAAACGCTTCGGCAGATCGCGATAGCTGTGTTTCTTGAAACCGTAGTAGAGGTGATGCGACGGGCAGTTCATCGGCTTCAGCGAGAAATCGTGCTCGCCGGTTTCGCTGTCGAGCACGAGGAACATGTTCTCTTTGTACTTGCCCCAATGCCCGCTGATCTCCCACAGACCCTTGTTGTAGAGCAGCGGGGTCTTGACCTCGACGTAGCCGTTGTCGAGCGCGAGCTCGCGCATGAATTGCGAGAGAGTCTGGTAGAGCGTGGTGCCCTTCGGAGTCCAGAACGCGGCGCCCGGTGCGAACGGATGGAAGTGAAAGAGGTCGAGCTCCTTGCCGAGCTTGCGGTGATCGCGCGCCTTCGCCTCCTCGACCTGCTTCAGATGCGCGTCGAGCTGCTCCCTGTCCGCCCACGCAGTGCCGTAGATCCGCTGCAGCATCGCGTTGCGCTCGTCGCCGCGCCAGTACGCGCCGGCGACGGAAGTCAATTTGAACGCGCCTAACCGACCGGTCGATGGGACGTGTGGTCCGCGGCAGAGATCGAACCACTCGCCCTGCCGATAGACGGACAGCGGCTCATCGCCGGGGATGCCTTTGATGATCTCGACTTTGTACTTTTCGCCGAGGTCTTCGAAGGTGCGGATGGCGTCGTCGCGGGACCATTCTTCGCGGCGGATCGGCAGATCGCGCTTCGCGATCTCGAGCATTTTTTCTTCGATGCGACGGAGGTCTTCATCGACGAACGGGCGATCGGTGCCGAAGTCGTAGAAGAACCCGTGCTCGATCACCGGACCGATGGTGACCTGCGTGCCGGGAAAGAGCTCCTGCACGGCCATGGCCATGAGGTGCGCCGTGGAGTGGCGGATCGTGTCGAGACCTTCGTCCGACTTGGGAGTGATGATGTGGACCTTCGCGCCGTCGGGAACTTGGGCGTAGACGTCGACGACTTTGCCGTTCACCTTGCCCGCGATCGCATCCTTCGCGAGCCGCTTGCCGATCGACGCCGCGACGTCGGCGATGGTCGCGTTGTCGGCGACTTCTTTTTTCGAGCCATCCGGAAGTTCTACTTGCATGGATTCCTCACCACATAAAAAAACAGGGCCTTTCGGCCCTGTTCGTGATCGTATCGAATTCAGTGGACGATCAGCGACAGGGCGGAACGGTGTCCGTCGTTCGTGTCTGCTGCGTCGTCGTCGTTCGTCGCATAAATAAGGCCGCGGAGTATAGCACGGCGGCTAACCGCGCTTTCCGCGCTCCGTCCAATCACCCATGAGAACGACGGCGCTCCTTTTCGTCTTCCTTGCCATGCCTCTGTTCGCCGGCGAGCCGAACGTGAAAAACGCGCAGCTCGAGCATGTTCGCGCGTCGGGCGATCTCGTTTCGCAGATCGCAGCGAGCCGCGGATGGGTCGGGCACATGCTGCCGCTGGCGGAGCCGCGAAGCATTTCGTGCAACTGCGACTCGGGGTGCGATGGCGACGAGACGGATGAGCTCGGGCTGCTCTATCACGTCGAAAACGGCGAGATCGATGCGATCCGCGTCGCCGCGCCCGATTGCCGTTTCAATGCGCACGGCGAGCACGTGGCGTGGATCGACGACGCCGGCGAGCGCGCGGCGATCGACGCGCTCATCGACATTGCGAAACACGGCCGCAAGAACGTGCGCACGAAGGCGCTGTTCTGGCTCGGCATGCAGGCGGGCGCGAAGGCCGCGCAAGCGCTGCGCAACGCGGTCGACGACGATCCCGAATCGGAAGTGAAGACGCGCGCAGTGTTCGGAATCTCGCAACTTCCCGACGATCAGTCGATCCCGCTGCTCGTCGAGCTGATGAAAACGCATCGCAGCCGCGAAGTGCGGAGGAAGGCGGCGTTTTGGTTGAGCCAGAAGAGCGATCCGCGCGCGGTGAGCGCGATCGAGGAGATGTTGATGAAGTGACTGGTGATCCGAGCTCGGTGATCGATGAGGTGTCTTGCGAGCGCCGAGGCTCCGCGATCGCCGAGCACAGAGCACCAGTCACAATCTCGTGCATCCGCGTCGCGGCGGACCTAAACTAAGCGCCATCGTTTGCGACATCATCCCGCCGCACATTCTGCGCAGCATCGCTGAGCATGGCGATGCCGTGGACCGCGAGCGTGCACACCTCGCGCTGGAGATGTCTGCGCACACGCGCGGCGAGCGTGAAGGTGTCGCCCGTCTCGCGGCGAAAGCGATCCTTGCGCCGTCGCTGAAACGCCGCACGGTGTTCGACGCGAATCACACACGCGAATTGCCGGGACGTCTCGTGCGTGCGGAAGGACAGCGCCGCGTGCGTGACGTCGCGGCGAACGAGGCGTACGACGG
>DATKFO010000317.1:0-2531 GCA_035544355.1 Thermoanaerobaculia bacterium | reverse complement strand
CGTGCTCCTCACCAAGGACAGTTTCTACGAGCGCTTCACGCCGCGTGAGGGCGAGCAGGAGAAGCCGATGAATCTCCATTCCGTGTGGGACGGCCGCATCATCGCGAAAATGCGCGGGACGACGATCACCGTGGAACAACTCGCGCAGGATCTGCGGAGCGCGATCACGGACGCGCAGCGCGAGCAGTGGCTCGCTGGAACGCCGCTCGACTGGGCGCAGGAGTCGTACGACATTTCCATTTCGGCGGATGTGGAGTACTGCAAATGGACGCTCGGCGCGCACGGCGAGGCGTGCAATGACGAGGCGGGGGAGCGCAAGCTCACCGCGGACTATCAGGACGAATTTGACGACGTCGTGAACCTGCGCCTGAAGCAGGCGGGTGTGCGGCTCGCAGCGCAGCTCCGGAAGGGACTCGGTTTGTGATGTGGGACGGCGGGCCATAAGCCCGCCGTCCAAATCAAACCTATTCCGGTGTGGGTGCGGGTTGTGGCGGCGCCACCGGCGTGGGCACGTCCGTTGACGGGCCGCTTCCCGGTGCGATGGTCATGTGCTCGCCGGGGCTCTGATCGGGGTAGTACTCCTTGAGCTTCAGGTAATCCGTCCCGGTCTCCTCGGTGAGGATCTGGTTCACTTCCCATCCTTCGAGTGTCTCGCGCTCGAGGAGCTTGCGCGCGATGCGGTCGAGCGCCGCTTTGTTGTTGGCGATGATCTCGTGCGAGGCCTTGTAGGCCTTGTCGAGAATGCGGCGCACTTCTTTGTCGATCTCGACCGCCGTGGCCTCGGAGAAATCCTGATGCTGCGCGAACTCGCGGCCGAGGAAGATCGCTTCTTCTTTCTTGCCGTAGGTGACCGGACCGAGGTCGGACATGCCCCATTCGCACACCATGCGGCGCGCCATGGCCGTCGCACGCTCGATGTCGTTGCCCGCACCGGTCGTGATCTCGCTGAGAAACACTTCCTCGGCGATACGACCGCCCATGAGCACGGCGAGCATCGCCTCGAGATAGCGCTTCGAGTACGAATACTTGTCCTCGACCGGCAGCTGCTGCGTGAGTCCGAGTGCGCGGCCGCGCGGAATGATCGTGACCTTGTGCAGCGGATCTGCTGCGGGCAGCATCGCCGCAACGATCGTGTGTCCCGACTCGTGATACGCGGTGTTGCGCTTCTCGCGCTCGCTCATCACCATCGACTTGCGCTCGACGCCCATGATGACCTTGTCCTTCGCGAACTCGAAGTCGATCATCTGCACTTTTTTCTTGTCGTAGCGCGCGGCGTTGAGCGCCGCTTCGTTGACGAGGTTCGCGATGTCGGCGCCGGAGAAGCCCGGCGTGCCGCGCGCGATCACGCTGAGGTCGACGTCTTCCGCGAGCGGAATGTTGCGCGTGTGCACGCGCAGGATTCCTTCGCGGCCCTTGAGGTCGGGGAGATCGACGACGACGCGGCGATCGAAGCGGCCCGGGCGGAGCAGCGCGGGATCGAGAACATCGGGGCGGTTCGTGCCGGCGATGAGGATCACGCCTTCGTTCGATTCGAAGCCATCCATCTCGACGAGCAGCTGATTGAGCGTTTGCTCGCGCTCGTCGTGTCCGCCGCCGAGGCCGGCGCCGCGATGGCGTCCGACTGCATCGATCTCATCGATGAAGATGATGCATGGCGCGTTCTTCTTGCCCTGCTCGAACAGATCGCGAACGCGCGACGCGCCGACGCCGACGAACATCTCGACGAAATCGGAGCCGGAGATCGAGAAGAACGGGACGTTCGCTTCGCCCGCGATCGCGCGTGCGAGCAGCGTCTTGCCGGTGCCCGGAGGTCCCATCAGCAACACGCCTTTCGGGATCTTGCCGCCGAGCTTCGTGAATTTCTGCGGTTCTTTGAGGAACTCGATGATCTCGTGCAGCTCGAGCTTCGCTTCATCGACGCCGGCGACGTCTTTGAATGTGACTTTCTTCGCGCTGCCGGACAGCAATTTCGCTTTCGATTTTCCGAACGACAGCGCCTTGTTTCCGCCGGCCTGCATCTGGCGCATGAAGAAAATCCAGAGGCCGATCAGGAAGAGGACGGGAGCCCAGGTGATGAGCGCGGTGATGAACGGCGCATCGCGCTGCGGCTCGATCTCGACGACGACGTTCTTCTGCCGCAGCAGATCGAACATGGCCGGGTAATTCGCGGGTACGTTGAGATGGAAGTCGGCTTGCCCAGCGGCTGCAGCTTTCATCTTGCCGCGGACTTCCTCACCGCGGACCGTCACCTTCTCGACGGCGCCATTGCTGACGCGATCGATAAATTCGCTCCATGCGATCTCCTGGCTGGCGGTTTTGGCCGAGTTGAAGAGCTGCCAGAGCAGCACGACCAGGACGATGATGACGAGCCAGAGGAGGGCTGTTTTGAGGGTGGAATTCAACGATTTGCCTCCGAACGTACGACAAAGGAACGCCGATGCGTCAGGCGTGCCATGCGTACATGATCGCGGTCAGTAACGGCCGCGTGGTTGGGGTTGTTCCATTGGATCGAGTTGCAGAGTGCTCGGGTT
>DATKFO010000316.1:0-3217 GCA_035544355.1 Thermoanaerobaculia bacterium | reverse complement strand
GGCGAGAACCAGCACTCCGCCTGCGACGACGATCGTGCTGATGTGCTCGCCCAGGAGCGCAACCGCAGCGGCGAACGTGACCAGCGGCTCGAGATAGAGCAGCGAGGCCACGCGCGACACTTCGATGCGCTCCAGCGCGCCGTACCAGAAAAGATACCCGAGGCCCGAACAGCCGATTCCGAGAAACAGCACCGC
This sequence comes from Thermoanaerobaculia bacterium, assembly GCA_035544355.1. Taxonomy (GTDB): domain Bacteria; phylum Acidobacteriota; class Thermoanaerobaculia; order Gp7-AA8; family Gp7-AA8; genus DATKFO01. Next base: position 3,022 of record DATKFO010000316.1, on the reverse strand, counting down.
GATCCAACCAATCGGTGACAACTTCGGAATTTCGCGCCATCCGCTGTGCGCGACGAAGAACGGAGCGAGCATCGCGACGCCGAACAACATCGCGCCCGACGTCGCGCGCCGCGGTCCGAGTCTCCGGATCGTAGGATGTCCGATCACGGAGTAGATCGCCCAGTTGATCGTGCTGAGCAGGATCAGCAGATCGCCTTTCGTCGACGGCAGTCCGAGAATGCGCGCGCTGAAATCGCCGCGTGTGATCACGAGCAATGCTCCGGCGAAACCGGCGATGAGTCCGACGAGCTTCCATCCCACGATGCGCTCGCGCAACACGATCGCGGCGAGGATCGCCGACCAGATCGGAATCACGCCGATCAGCCAGCCGCAATTCATCGCGGTCGTGAGCGTGAGTCCGTACGCCTGCAGCATCTGATGCACGAACACGCCGCTGAATCCCATCAGCGCGAGCTGCTTCCACGAGTCGCGCGGCGGGAGCTCGCGCACGATCGCGAGCAGCATCACCGCGCCGATGGCGAAGCGAAGAAAGATGAGCGTGGTCGGAGAGACTTCGTGCAGCGCGGCCTTCGACGCGACGAACGAGATCCCCCAGAAAATGACGGCGAGGAATGCGAGGAAGCGCGGCACGCTATGACGCCGGCGGCACGTCCGTATGCGCCGCGAGGAACGTCTCCGGCTTGCTGAACGTCTTCGCCATGCCGAGTCCGCGGCGCACGTTCTGGATCGAGACTTTGCCCGTCGCGACGGCCGCGCCGAGCGCGAAGTACGTGCGGAACTTCCCGCGAATGCGATAGCGCACGTCGAGCGAGTGCTGCCAGAGCGCCGAATACTCGTGGTAGAAATCGTCGAGCGGCAGTTTCGTCGGCAGCACGGTGTGCACGATGTCGTACATCTCCCAGCGCTCCGTCGTCACCTGCTTCTTCGCGTGATCCCACAGATCGGTGCCGGGCAGCGGCGTGAGGATCGAGAAGCCGGCGTTGTACGCGCCCATCTCTTCGATCCAGTCGCGCAGGCGTTTGAAATCTTCGCGGTCCCACGCGGGATCGACGATGAAGTTCGGCGTGAAGCCGACGCCCATCTCTTTGAGGAGATTGATCGCCTTCACGTTGTTGTCGGCGGAGTTTTTCTTGTTCACCGCCTTGAGGCCTTCGTCGGTGACGGACTCGAGCCCGAGGAAGATCGCGAGCTTGCCGCAGTCCTTCCACATCTCGATCAGGTGCGGGAACTTGCAGATGATGTCGGTGCGCGTTTGCACCGTGAAGAACTTCTTGATGCCGGCCGCTTTGATCTGGCGAGCCATCTCCTCGCCGCGCTTCACGTTCATCCAGAAGATGTCGTCGGTGATGAAGATGGCGTCGGCCTTGATGTCGCGCAATTCCTCGACGACACGCTCCGGAGATTTCTCGCGGAACGTCGATTCGTGAAACTTCCACACCGAGCAGAAGTTGCATTTGAACGGGCAACCACGTGCGGTTTCCATCAGCGCGAGCGGCTTGTGGAAGTTGATGAAATAGTGCTCGGCGTAGCGCTCGATGAGATGGCGCGCAGGCTTTGGATAGCTGTCGAGATTCGGACGCGCATTCGCTTCGCCGGTGTTGATCCACTCATCGCCGCGCGTGTACTCGAGTCCCTGAATCGACTTCGGATCGGTGCCGTCTTCGAGCGCTTTCAGCAGCGGCGGCATGACCTCCTCGCCGTCGCCGATGACGATGTAGTCGATCGCGGGATGGCGGAAGTGATCCGGGTCGCGCGACGAATCATGTCCGCCGACAATCACGATCGCGCGCGGCATCTCGCGCTTGATGCGCTCCGCGAGACGAACCGTGCGATTGCGCTCCGTCGTGAAATTACACTGCAGTCCGTCGACGTCCGGATCGAATTTCTTGCAGTCCGCGAGACCGCGCTCCTCGCCGTCGATGCGCAGATCGATGACCCTGCACTCGTGGCCATCCTGCTCGAGACACGCGGCGACGCAAATCGGTCCGAGAGGCTCGACGAACGTGAGCATCTCCAATCCGAGAATGCCGCCGATCGGCGGTTTGAGGAATGCGACTTTCATGATGGGCGGCTCATTCTATATGGAGTGCAGCGGCCACGCCGCCGCACTCCACATTACGTCCACTCCTCGCGCCCGCTTCTCCCCTTCCGCTCGCTCTGCCGTCTCTCGACTTCAGGCGCAGTGTTCTCGTGCGAAGCGCGCGTCTCCTGGAACGCGTCGCAAAATCGATCCACCTCGGCCAGCAATTCCGCGAACGTCGCAACCGGCTGCGCCGCGCTGCGAATGCGCTCGCAATGCGCGCGATACGCGTCGCAGCGCGCGACCGCTTCCTCGAATCGCGCGCGCACCGTCGCATCCTCATCGATGCGCTTGCGCAGATAGCGATCGAGATCGGGCACGCGCTCGATGTGACTGCAAAACAGAATCGCGTCATTGCCCGCGAGCAGCGCGCGCTCGGCAATCGCTTCGTATGTGCCGAGGTCGGAGACGGCGTGCATTTCCATATCGTCGCTGATCGCGATGCCGTCGAATCCGATGCGATCGCGCAGCAACTCGGTCGTGAGCTTGCGGCTCAGCGACGCGGGCAGATCGGGATCATCGAGCTGCGGATGCGTCCCGTGCCCGATCATGATCGCGCGCGCCTCAGCGCCGAGCCGCTCGAACGGAACGAGATCGCGTGCGAGCAGTTGCTCGAGCGGAACATCAATCACGGTCGCGCCGTAGTGCGGATCCGCCGAGCCGCTGCCGATCCCAGGAAAATGCTTGAGGCACGCGGCGACGCCGCTGGCGTGCAGTCCGCGCATGAACGCGCCCGCGAGCTCGATCACCGTTTCGGGATCGCGGCCGAACGCGCGGCGCTCGAGCCCCTTCGTCGGCACTTCGCCGCGCACGTCGACGACCGGCGCGAGATCGCATTCGATGTCGAAAAATCGCAGCGCCATCCCGATCGCGCGCCCGAGCCACGCCGACATCTCCGCAGCGCGATCACTCTCCCCAATCGCCTCGGCACTCGGAAATCCG
>DATKFO010000315.1:0-2040 GCA_035544355.1 Thermoanaerobaculia bacterium | reverse complement strand
GTTTTTTCTCGCGCTGATTCTCGGCATCGCGAATTCGCTGACGTTTGTGCGAGTGGTCCAGTCGATGCTCGGCGCACTCGCATGCGTGCTCGTCGCGAAGGCGTCCGCGCGACACTTCGGCCGCCGCGCCGGCATCATCACAGGCGGGATTCTCGCGATCTACGCGCCGCTCGTCTGGATCGACACGTCGATCCTCGCGGAGTCGCTGCTGCTGTTTCTGCTCGCGTGCATCCTCTATTTCAGCGATCGGCCGGTCGTCGCCGGATTGCTGATCGGACTCGCGACGATCACGCGGCCGACGGCGCTCGTGCTGCTGCCTTTGCTGCTCGTGATGCATCGCAAGCGTGCGCTGCCAATCGCGCTCGTGACGCTGCTTCCAATCGTTCCTGTGACATTCGTCAACTACCGGACTACCGGCCACTTCATCCCCGTGCAGGCGTACGGCGGGATGAACGTGTATCTCGGGAACTCGCCGCACGGAAACGGTCTCGCATCCGCGCGGCTCGGCGGCACATGGGATGCGCTGCAACACGAGCAAGATTTCCTCGGCAAGACCGCGCGCGAGATCAAGGACGCACCGCTCGCCTATCTCGCGCTGCTCGCGAAGAAGACGCTTTGGCTCGTGCAGAACGATGAGGTGCGCGATTCGCACTCGTTCTATTTCTTCGCGTCGCAGTCGTTCGTGCTGCGCTGTCTGCCGACGTTCGCGATTCTCTTCGCGCTCGCCGCGGTCGGATTTCTGCAGGCGGACCGGCGTCCGTGGTTCCTCGTTGCGTGGCTGATCGCGTTCGCGCTGACGTGCATCTTCCTCGTCGTCGGCGCGCGCTATCGCATGCCGATGATTCCCGTGCTCGCGATGTTCGCCGGCGCGGTGCAGGTTCCGCAGAAACGCCGCGATGCAATTGCGGTCGCGGTGATCGCCGCGGTTGCGATCGCGATCACGTTCGTGCGGCGGCATGACGAGAGTCATCGCTTCGCGGAGGAGTATTCGTTATCAGGATTGAGCCTCATCCACGAGCGCAAACTCGAAGCCGCGGAGTCCGCGTATCGCAGCGCGATCGAAATCGATCCCCGCTCCGCCCTCGCCTGGGACGGCCTCGGCATCGTCGCATTCAATCGCGGCAACTTCATCGAAGCCGAGGAGTACTTCCGCCACGCGCTCGCGATCAATCCGGAGTACGAGGCGGCGCAGCGGCATTTGCGGATGGCGAACGACCAGTAGGGGCGGCCTGCGGCCGCCCGAACTCCCGGCGCACGAATTCACGACGTGCGCGTTACGACGGGGGTTCGGGCGGCTGCAAGCCGCCCCTACTGATTTCGCGCAGCAGCGCTGACGCTTTTTCGAAATCGAGGCGATCGACGGCGGATTGCAGTTCATCGCCGAGTGGCGCGAGCGTCGGATGCAGCGATGCGCGCAGTTCCGCGGCGCATTCGAGCGCGGCGAGGTCGTTCGTCGCGAGGAGCGCGTGCAGGCGATTCGCGATCTCGAGCGTGTTGCCGTTCGATTCGATCGATGCGACCGCGTTCACCGGTTCCGCGCTGCGGCGAACTTCTGCGAGTGCGTCGCTGAGCTCATCGAGCGATGCGCTCGCGTCGCGTTCGAGCGCGGCCGCTGCTTGCGCGACGCGATGCGCGCCGAGCGTCGCCGCGGTTCCGCGCAGCGTGTGCAGCACATCGAGCGCCTCGGCGATCGCGTGCTCGTCGAGCAATTGCCGCAATCGCGCGATCGTCGCAGTGCTTTCGTTCGCGAAACGATCGACGAGCTTCCAGTACAACTCCGCGTTGCCGCTCGCGCGGCGCACGCCGTCGGCGACGTCGAGTCCTTCGCGTGTCGCGTGCGCGGGCGTTTCCGCTGACGCTTCGTAGCGGTAGCGGATGCTGAGGTGCTCGGCGAGTTTGTCGAGGATCATTTCGACGCGGAACGGTTTGAGGATGAAGTCGTCGGAGCCGCTCGCGAAAATCTCCGCGCGCTCATGCTCGAACACGCTTGCGGTCAACGCCATGATCACCGTGCGGCGCTCGCCGTCGCGCTCGATCTCG
>DATKFO010000314.1:0-4905 GCA_035544355.1 Thermoanaerobaculia bacterium | reverse complement strand
CAAGAGTGTCTGTGCCACCTATAAACTGCACGTGATCCCGTACCCAATCTCCTCCTCCGTCACATCCGACACCACCACACACTCCCCCACCCTTCGCGGAAAGACCATCACGCGCGAGCTGCCGGTGTTTTTCTTGTCGTGCTCCGTTGCGGCGAGAATCTCGCGTGCGTCGAGCGGCGGAATCGGTGACGGCTCGTATGCGCGGATGACGCGCTCGATGCGATCGGCTTCGTCGCGCGGGAGCAATCCGCGGCGCACGGCGATCGCGTTCGCGCCGATCATGCCCCATGCGACGGCCTCGCCGTGCGTCATGCCTTCGTAGTGCAGCGCGGCTTCGATGCCGTGCGCGATGGTGTGGCCGTAGTTGAGCAGGCGCCGCACGTCGGATTCTTTTTCGTCCGCGGACACGATGTCCGCTTTCACGCGGATCGCTTTGCGCACGATCTCTTCGAGGTCGAGATTGCGCTCCTCGAACATCGCGAACAGCGACGGATCGCCGATCACGCCGCCTTTCAGCGCTTCGTACAAACCGCTGAGTTGCTCGCGCGGCGGAAGGGTGTCGAGCACCGCCGTGTCGCTGATGACCGCGCGCGGCGGAAAGAAACTGCCGATGAGGTTTTTGCCTTTCGTGTGATTGACGGCGAGCTTGCCGCCGAGGGAGCTGTCGACTTGTGCGAGGAGCGTGGTCGGGACGTGGACAAGATCGATGCCGCGCAGAAAGATCGACGCCGCGAATCCGGCCGTGTCGCCGATCATCCCGCCACCGACGACGACTGCGAGCGAGTCGCGTTTCGCGCCGCGCTCGAGCAGCTGCGTGACGACGTCGTTCGCGGTCGCGAGCGTTTTGTTCGCTTCGCCTTCTTCGATGGTGAGGATTTCCGCGTGCGGTGCGAAGGATCTTGCGACGCGCTCGCCGAAACGCGCGCGCAGCGCAGTCGAGGTGATGACGAACACGCGGCCGCGCGTGCGGACGAGCGAGCCGGCTTGGTCGAGGAGACCTTTGCCGACGAAGACGGGGTAGCTCGTCGATTGGTGGATGGTGATGAAGGGAGTCATGAGAACGCGGAACACGGAACACGGAACACGGAACGAAAATCGGAACATGAAACACGAAACACGAAACGAAAACAGCGGGGCGGAGGCGTTCCGTGTTCCGTGTTCATCGTTCCGTGTTCGGATTTGTGTTCATCGTTCCGCGTTCGGGATTACGGAGATGCCTAATTCAGAGAGCTGGCGAGCGTCCACCGTCGACGGCGCATCACACATCAAATCCTGCGCTCTCGCTGTCTTTGGGAACGCGATCACGTCGCGCAGCGACTCCGCTCGCGCCATGAGCATCGCGATGCGATCGACGCCGAACGCGATGCCGCCGTGCGGCGGGGCGCCGTAGCGAAAGGCGTCGATGAGGAATCCGAAGCGCGAGCGCGCTTCCTCGTCGCTGATGCCGAGCGCGCGGAACATCCGCTCCTGCAACTCCGGCTGGTTGATGCGGATCGAGCCGCCGCCGAGCTCCACGCCGTTCAGCACGCAGTCGTACGCGCGCGCCATTACCGAGCCGGGATCGCTCTCGAGCCGGTCGAGATCGCCGAGCGCGGGCGACGTGAACGGGTGGTGCTTCGCGAAGAAGCGGCCCGATTCTTCGTCCCATTCGAACAGCGGGAAGTCGGTGACCCAGAGAAACGCCCACGAATCGGGCGGAATCAGGTTCTGTTCCTTCGCGACGCGCAGCCGCAGATTTCCGAGCACGTCGCACACGACGAGCGTCTTGCCGGCGACGATCAGCGCGAGATCGTTTTCGTTCGCGCCCACTGCATCGCGCAGTGAATCGAACGAGGCGTCGGTCAAAAACTTCCTGATCGACGAGCCGCGCTGCGCATCGAACTTCACCCACACCAAGCCGCTCGCACCGAGCTTCTTCGCTTCTTCGGTGAGCACATCGATTTGTTTTCTCGACATGGTTGCGCCGCCGGGTACAACGATCGCGCGAACGGTCGCAGCGGCACGGAACGGCTCGAACTCGATCGCGCCCACGGCCTCGCTGATGTCGGCGAGCTCCATGCCAAAGCGCGTGTCGGGCTTGTCGCTGCCGTAGCGATCCATCGCCTCCTGCCACGTCATGCGCGGGAACGGCGCCTTCACGGGGATGTTCGCGATCGGAAAGATCTCTTCGAACATCCCTTCGATCAATGAATAGATGAACTCCTCGTCGATGAACGACGCCTCGACGTCGATCTGCGTGAACTCCGGCTGCCGATCGCGGCGCAGATCTTCGTCGCGGAAGCATCGCGCGATCTGGAAGTAGCGCTCGAGTCCCGCGACCATCAGCAGCTGTTTGAAAATCTGCGGCGACTGCGGCAGCGCGAAGAAGTTTCCCTTGTGCACGCGGCTCGGCACGAGATAGTCGCGCGCGCCTTCCGGCGTCGACTTCGTCAAATTCGGCGTCTCAATCTCGAGAAAGCCGTTGCGATTCATGTAGTCGCGCACGGCGAACGTGAGCTTGTGCCGCAGCACCAGATTGTTCGTGAGCGTGGACCGCCGCAAATCGAGATAGCGATACTTGAGCCGCAGCTCTTCGGCCGCATCCGTGTCGTCTTCGATCGCGAACGGCGGCGTCTCCGCGCGATTCAGGATCTCGACCTTCGTCGCGAGCACTTCGATCTCGCCCGTCGCCAGCTTCGCGTTTTTCTGCGATTCCGAGCGCTCGACGACGTTGCCTTCGATGCGCACGACGAACTCCGAGCGCAACTCCTTCGCGGCGCTGACGACATCGTCCGCCGCGCCGCGACCGCGATCGATCACGACCTGACACACGCCGCTGCGATCGCGCAGATCGATGAAGATCAGATCGCCGAAGTCGCGCTGTTTTTGTACCCAGCCCGCGAGCGTGACTGTTTGACCGACGTGTTCTTTGCGGAGAGTGCCTGCGGGATGACGATTCATGGTTGCTGGTTGCTGGTGACTGGTGGCTGAGGAGGTTCCGTTGACGATGCACCGCCTCAGTCACCAGTCACTAGTCACTCAAATACCTCTCTTTGTATTCAACATAGTGTTTCCACGACAAATCCAGCCGCGCGAGCTCTTCATCCGTGAGCGGACGCTTGACGCGCGCGGGCACGCCGACCGCCAGCATGCGCGGCGGCACTTTCATCCCCTCGGGCACCAGCGCGCCGGCGCCGACGAGCGCCTGCTCGCCGATCACCGCGCCGTCGAGGATGCGCGAGCCCATGCCGATCAGCGCGCCGCGATGCACGGTGCAGCCATGCACGATCGCCGCATGCCCAATCGTCACTTCCTCGGCGATCACCGTCGGAAATTGTCCCGAGTCGACGTGCACGACGCAGTTGTCCTGGATGTTCGAGCGCGAGCCGACGCGGATGAAATTCACGTCACCGCGCAGCACCGTGCCGAACCAGATCGAGCAGTCGTTGCCGAGCTCGACGTCGCCGATCAGCGACGCGTTTTCGGCAATGAAGACGCGGTCGCCGAAGCGAGGCTTTCTGCCGTCATACGGTCGGACGATCATGGGCTGCGCACTTTACAAGAAAACCGTGAGCAGTGAGCAACGTAGGACATGCTCTCAGCTTGTCCTGCTCTCAGCTTGTCCTGCGCGTGCCGCGTGCCGGGGAGTGGCGGCTGCGACAAGCGCGATTTCCGCGGGGCGGGCCGCCTGGAGAGGCGGCCCTACGTCCCACGGCCTACTGCAGCATCGGGATGATGACGGCGCGCAGAAACGGCGCGTGAAAACAGAGCGGCAGCGGGAGCAGCAATGCGACGAGCATCGTGATGCGGCCGCGCACTCCGGCGGCGACGAGCGCGCCGTGCAATGCGAAGTAGAGCGTCGGCAGTCCGTAGCCGCCGCGCGCCGGAATGCTGATCGCGATTTCGTGCAGCAATCCCGATGCGAGAAACGCAGCCATGACTCCCGCGTTGCGTCCGAATCGCGCCGCGATCGGACGATTCACGAGCACCGACATCATGTCGCTGAATCCGATGTTCCAGCGCCGCGACCAGAACTCGCCGAGGGATTGCGCTCGCCACGGTTTGCGGAAGAGATCTTCGGCGTCGAAGCCGGCGGCGCGCCACGCGGCAGTCGCGATCGTGAGCACGCCGAAGTGCAGCATCAGACTGAGTGCCGGCAACGCGATGACAATCGCTGCGATGATCGAGTACGGCGCAATCAGTCGCGCTCCGACTAGCATCACACCCCCAATCGCAAGATTACGAATGCCGCGCAGCATGCGCTCGCGAACACCGTTGGTTGCGCGACGCTGCGCGAACGTCGACGGCCGCATGCCCGGCCAGAAGAAAAACGCGATCGCGTGACTCGGCGCAAGCTGCACGCGCGATCGCGCGAGGACGGCGAGCTTCACGACGACGAACGTGACGCCGATCAGCACGAGCATGGTTTTCATCGCAGTGCCACCGTTCCGTAAATGATCGCCAGCGCGGCGAACGCGAGGACGTACGCAACTTCGGCGAAGCGGAACAACAGCCGATCGCCGGCGACGCTGCGGTCGTACCACGTGAACTGCGCGACGACGCGCACGGCCCAGTAGAGCGCGATGAATCCGGTGATGAACGTCGCGAGGATGCCGCCCGCTGCGAGCGCGCCCGGCGCGACGATCGACACCGCCGCGAACCAGAGATGGATCCCGAACGTGTAGCCCGCGTACGTCCAGAACACGCTGCGCGTGAGCGGACGGAGCGCGCGCAGCTCTTCGCGCCATCCGAGGACGTACGGGATGGCGAGACTGGAAAGCGCGATGGCGAGTTGGACAAGCCCGGCGAGGAAGATGAGATTCTTGAACACGTTCAAAATATCGGTTCGTGATCGCGAATCGTCAAGCTATTTTTGAATGCGTTCAAATGTGGAGTGCGGCGACCGCAGTCGCCGCTTTTGCACAG
>DATKFO010000313.1:0-6723 GCA_035544355.1 Thermoanaerobaculia bacterium | reverse complement strand
CGCGGCGAGCAGCAGCGTGACCTTCGCGACGTCGGCGTCATCGACCGCAAGATGCAGCGCAGTCTTCTTGTAACTGCAGACCGCGTTCACGTCTGCGCCGGCTTTGATCAGGAGATCGACGCTCTTCGTCGCGCCGTCGTCCGCCGCTTCGCAAAGCGGCGTCTCTCCGTTTTCGGCCTTCGCATTCGGATCGCCGCCGGCTTTCAGCAGCATCTCGAGGATCTTCGGATCGTCTTCGCGGGCGGCGACGTGTAGCGCGCTGATCCCTTTCTCGTTCGCCGCATCGGCGGGCATGCCGGCTTCGAGAAACAGCGCGACGATCTTCGATTCGTCGAGAAAGATGCTCTTGTGAAACTCCTCGATCGTGAGCTCTTTGCCTTCGCGCTCGAGTTTCTTCTTTGCCTTTGCGGCATCAGCGAGGAGTGTGGTTGCGACGAGCAGCGACACGAGCAGCGTGAGAACACGTTTCAAACATCACCTCCGAGTTACTTCGCGCGTAACGCAGCTTCGACGCGGATCTTGTCGAAGTTCGCGCGCGTGCGGAACGGGCCGAGACGACGATCGGTGCCGAGGCGTTTGATCTCGCGATTGGCGCCTGTGTAGTCGCCGCAGCGATAAAGCAAAAACGCGTAGCCGCTCCGCTCGTACTGCGCCTCGGGATAGAGCTTCAGGTAAGGATCGTACACGGCGTGCACGTCGCGGCAGACGCTCGGGTCGAAGTAGTTCTCTTCCTCTTCCGCAAGCTGGTGATGCGCGAAGATCAAAAGGAACGGCACGCGCAGCGACCACTGCTTCGTCGCGAGCGCTTCTTGCCCGACTTCGAGCATTCCTTCCTTGCTGCCGTGCCATCGCGGCTCGAGATGATGAAGGCGCGCGAACCAGAGCGAGAGACTTCCCGGATCGACGGTGAGTCCGTAGCGGAACCACGATTCCATCTCTTCGCGCTCGCATGCGGTTCCGAGCTCGACGGCGATCATGAGCGGTGCGAGTGACGGCGACGCCGGATCAATCGCGAGCGCTTTCATCACTTCGCGCGCCGCTTCGTCGAGTCGCGATCCGAAAACTTTCTGCGCAGTCTCCGTCGTGCGATCGATTCGCGCGGTGCCGCGCGCGTCCCACGCTGTGTCGACGAGGAGGCGCGCGCGAAGGAGTGGCAGGATCACGTCCTTCTTCGCGTGAGTCTCGTAGGCGGCGACGATCGCGGAGGCGTCCACTTTGCGGTCGCCGAGGAAATCGCGGCGCGCGTCGAGATACGACTTGAACATGTCGAGCACGAGCTCGTGCGGCGTGTCGAGCGATTCCGTGACTTTCGGCCAGAGCGCCTTCGCCGCGTCGAGCTCGATCAACGCGTCGGGCGCGTTTGATGTCTGACGCTCGCGAGCTTCGTCGATGATCGCGCGCGCCGCGTGGATGTGGCCGAGGAGCTTGAAGATCGTCGAGTAGCTCGAGCGATCGAGTGCCGACGCCGCACTTCGTGCGAGCTGCACCGATTCCTCGCTGCTCTCGAACGCCGCCTGCGTGTACATCCGCGCGTGCACGTATTGCACGAGCGCGTCGTCGCATCCGGCTTTGATCGCGCGATGCGATGTCTGCCACGCGCGTTCCTGTTCATTGCCGGGCCGGTTCGGATCGTTGCTCCACACCAGCGCCGCCGCGGTCAGCGCTTCGGTCGCTGCCGCATCCCACTTCGCGTTCTTCACGCCGGCGCGCTCGTACGCGAGCGGAAGCGCGGCGCGATACCACGCGACGTCGCGCGCGATGCGTTGCTCGATTTTCGCGGAAGTGGGTGGTGCGGGAGCCGAAGCAGCGAAGAGAGAGATGGGAATCAGCGCAAAGATCGACAACCACACGTTCCGCATGCGGGAGATTTGCGTCGCGCCGCCGAACGCGGCAGTGATGCCGGTCTCATTCGGGGTGCTTCTGGTATAAAGCCGCGCGATGGCGACCCGCTCGCGGCCCAACGAATTCGAGAAAGCGTTCCAGCAGCTCGAGACGATCGTGAAGCGTCTCGAAGGTGAGGAGCTTCCGCTCGACGAGTCGCTCCAATTGTTCGAGGAAGGCATCCGCCTCTCGCGCTTCTGTCATCAGCGGCTCGAGGAAGTGGAGAAGAAGATCGAGTTGATCCTCGCCGATGCGAAGGGGCAGCCGGTGACGGAGCCGTTCGAGGAGGCCGTCGATGACGACGCGGCCTCTGAATGAATATCTCGCCGAGCGCCGCGCGCTGATCGATCAGGCACTCGAACAGTTCCTCCCACCCGCCGGCACGCGCCCCTCCATCATCCACGAAGCGATGCGCTACGCCGTTCTCGGCGGCGGCAAACGCATTCGTCCGATCGTCGCGCTCGCCGCGGCGGAAGCGTGCGGCGCGGATCTCGAACCGTTGCTGCGTCCGATCTGCGCGCTCGAGCTGATCCACACCTACTCGCTCGTACACGACGACCTTCCCGCGCTCGACAACGATGATCTGCGCCGCGGCCGCAAGACGACGCACGTTGTTTATGGCGAAGCGATGGGTATTCTCACCGGCGATGCGCTGCTCACCGAAGCGTTCGCGTGGCTTTCGATTCCCATCGATCGACTCGACGGCGCGCATCAGTTGCGCGCGATTCGCGAAGTCGCAACCGCGGTCGATTCGACGGGAATGATCGGCGGGCAGGTCGCGGACATCGTCGCGGAACGCTCGCAGGAGCGCGCGCATGTGCATGCCGACCTGCTCGAGGAGCTGCGATTCATTCATCGCAACAAGACCGGGAAGCTCTTCACCGCATCCGTGGTTCTTGGCGGACTGCTCGCTGCAGCGCCGGAGAACCGGATCGATGCGCTGCGGCGCTACGGTGATCGCCTCGGACTCGCGTTTCAGATCGTCGACGACTTGCTCGACATCGAAGAGTCCTCGGCGACGCTCGGCAAGACGGCTGGGAAAGATATTGCACAAGGGAAGCTGACGTTCCCCGCGCTGCTCGGCGTCGACGCCGCGCGCGCAGAGGTGGCGTCGCTGCTCGATCAGGCGCTGATGGACGCTGATATGCTTCGCGGTCCGGTGAACTATCTTTCTTCCATCGCGCGTTACATTTGCGAGCGCCGCTCCTAGGCGCGAACGGACGAAAACACATGGCTCGACTTCTCGACTCGATCGGCACGCCGAAGAATCTGCGCAAGCTCGATCGCAAACAGCTTCCTCAGGTGGCGCAGGAAATCCGCGACACGATCATCGACGTGGTCTCGCGCGTCGGCGGCCATTTCGGCGGAAACCTCGGCATCGTCGAGCTCACGCTCGCACTGCACTACGTCTTCGACACGCCGCGCGATCAGATCGTCTTCGACACCGGCCACCAGAGCTATCCGCACAAGCTCATCACCGGACGCCTCGAAACGTTTCCGACCATCCGCCAGCACAACGGCATCTCCGGATTCTGCAAGCGCGAAGAGTCGGAGTACGACGTGTTCAATGCGGGACACGCATCGACGTCGATCTCCGCGGCGGTCGGCATCGCCGTCGCGCGCGATGCGCTGAAAGAAAACTATCGCGTCGTTGCCGTCATCGGTGACGGTGCGCTTTCCGGCGGACTCGCATTCGAAGGCCTCAACCAGGCCGGACACCTCAAGCGCAAATTGATGATCGTCCTGAACGACAACGATATGTCGATCTCGACGAACGTCGGCGCGATCTCCGGCTATCTCAACCAGATCATCAAAGGGCAGCGCTACAACGCATACAAAGATCTCGCGAAGCGTGTGATGGACAACATCCCGCTCGTCGGCGGCAAGCTGCATCACCTCGCCAGCGACATGGAGCAGATCTTCAAGCACATGGTCGTGCCCGGCACGCTGTTCGAGGAGCTCGGCTTCAAGTACCTCGGGCCGTACGACGGCCACGATCTCCCGACGCTGATCGATCTGTTCGAAGAGAACAAGGACTACAACGGCCCGCTCCTGATTCACGTCATCACGAAGAAGGGCAAAGGCTACGCGCCCGCGGAGAACAAGCCGATCTGGTCGCACGGCGTGACCGCGTTCGACATCGTCTCCGGCGAAGCGAAGAAGTCGGATAAGCCGGCGCCGCCGTCGTACACGGCCGTGTTCGCGGATGCGCTCATCGAGCTCGCGAAGACAGATCCGAAGATCATCGCGGTGACCGGCGCGATGCCCGAAGGAACGGGACTCGACAAATTCGCGAAGGCATTTCCCGATCGCATGTTCGACGTCGGCATCGCCGAGGAGCATGCGGTGACGTTCTGCGGCGGCATGGCCACGCAGGGGATGAAGCCGGTCGCGGCGATCTACTCGACGTTTCTGCAGCGCGCGTTCGATCAGGTGTTCCACGACGTGGCGATCATGGATCTGCCGGTCGTGTTCGCGCTCGATCGCGGCGGCATCGCCGGCGCCGACGGCCCGACGCACCACGGCATCTACGACATGGCGTATCTGCGGATCTTCCCGAACATGATCTGCATGGCGCCGAAGGACGAGAACGAGCTGCGGCACATGGTCAAGACTGCATTCGAGACCGGCCATCCGACGTCGCTGCGCTACCCGCGCGGCAACGGCGTCGGCGTGGCGATGGACGCGGAGCTGAAGTCGCTGCCGGTCGGCAAAGGCGAAGTAATGCGCGAAGGCGACGGCGCGACGATCTTCGCAATCGGCAACGAAGTGTGGCCCGCGATGCAGGCTGCGGAGCAACTCGCGAAAGACGGAATGAACGTCGCAGTTATCAATGGTCGTTTCATTAAGCCTTTGGACGACGAATTGATCGCGAAATATTGTCAGCCGAATTCGTACGTGATTACCGTTGAAGAAGGCTCGCTCGCCGGCGGCTTCGGTTCCGCGATCATGGAGCGCTGCCAGCAGCTCGGCATCGACAACGTCCGCTTCCACTGCATCGGCATCCCCGACGAATACGTCCACCACGGAACGCAGGACGTTCTTCGCGCGCAGTACGACCTGCACGCGGAAGGGATCGCGAAGCGAGTGCGGGCGTTCGTGAGCGTGCCGCGGTTCAAGACGCTTGGTGAGCTCTCGGATCGGATCATCGAGCTCGGGAATCAAATCCCGGACGAGGACCTGCGCCGGATGCACGAAGAAGGCGTGGACTCCGACCACATCGATGAAGTGGTTTATGGTCTGCCGCGAAGAGTGACGGCGAAATAAATGCCGCCGGAGTACTTCGCGGACACTTGGTACCTTGTCGCGCTCCACGATCGCTTCGACAACCACCACCTTCCGGCACGCCGTCTTCGAGCACGCTATGGAGGAGGACGCCTCATTACGCATGAGATGGTGCTCACGGAAGTGCTGGCGCTCTTTTCTCGTCGCGGCGCGGCAGCGCGTGCCGTGGCTGTTACGGTCGTTCGAGAATTGATGCGCGAAGGAGAGGTCGTTACTCCGGACCGGCGGCTGTTCCTCCGCGCGGTTGATTTGTACGCCTCACGTCCCGACAAGGAGTACTCCCTCGTCGACTGCATGTCGATGGTCCTCATGCGCGAGCGCGGCATCGACCACGTCCTCACCAACGACCACCACTTCCGCCAGGAAGGCTTCACTGTCCTCTCCGACGCGCCATGAAGAAACAGCGGCTCGACGTGGCCCTCGTCGAGCGCGGGCTCGTCGAGACGCGCTCGAAGGCGCAGTCGCTGATCATGGCGCGGCGCGTTCTCGTGAACGGGCAATTTGTCGACAAGGCCGGCGCGAGCGTGGCTGCGGACGATGACGTCGCGATCGCGGAGCTCGAGCATCCATGGGTTGGGCGCGGCGGGATGAAGCTCGCGCATGCGCTGCAGACGTGGAACATCGACGTGACCGGCAAGACGTGCGCGGACATCGGTGCGTCGACCGGCGGGTTCACGGATGTTCTGCTCAAGAGCGGCGCGCAGCGCGTGTACGCGATCGACGTCGGCTACGGCCAACTCGACGCGTCGCTGCGCAACGATGCGCGCGTCGTGAATCGCGAGAAGGTCAACGCACGATTTCTCGACGCGAGCAGTTTCGACGAGCCGATCGACGTCGTGTCGATCGATGTGTCATTCATCTCGCTGAAACTGATTCTTCCCGCGGTCGCGACGTTTCTTCGTGGCGAGCTGATCGCGCTGATCAAGCCTCAGTTCGAAGTCGGGAAGGCCGACGTCGGCAAGGGCGGCATCGTGCGCGATGAAGTGAAGCGCCGCGAATCTGTCGATTCCGTCGTCGCGTTCGCGCGCGAGATCGGATTCGACGTGAAGGAAGTGATCGAGAGTCCGGTGCGTGGTGCGGAAGGAAACGTCGAGTTCCTCATGCACGCAGTGCGAGATATTCGCGCAGACCATCCCGCCACGACTCCGGACGCGCTCGCGTGACGCGCTCATAGCGCTCCGTCGAAAGCACCGAATACGCGGGCCGCTTCGCCGGCCGCACGAGCTCTTCGCTGGACATCGTCTTGACCTCAACATCAGCGCCGATTCCTTCGACGATCGCGCATGCGAAGTCGTACCACGTGCACGCTACTTCATCGGCGTAGTGATAGATCCCGCGAGCACCCTCCGAGTCGAACGCGTGCCGCGCGATGCGAAGGATGGCCGACGCGAGATGCGGCGTGTACGTTGGACGCCCGCTCTGATCGTTCACGACCGTCAGTGGATTCTTTCCGCTTCGTACTTGTTTGCGAATCGCCTCGACGAAATTGTTTCCGTGCACGCCGAAGAGCCATCCGGTGCGCACGATCGCGTGTTTGCGCGCATGCCGCGCCGCGAC
>DATKFO010000312.1:0-3681 GCA_035544355.1 Thermoanaerobaculia bacterium | reverse complement strand
CTGTGCGAATGATCTCGATTTCAGCATCCGACCATCGCGAACTCAGTGTTTCTCGTAGCGATGTTGCTTGCCAATGATCGTCTTCTACTACCAAAAATTTCATCTGGTTGCTCCCGATGGGAAGAGCAGAGTGAATCGTGTTTTATGGTCTCGCGTGGTCGGATTCACCTCTATCCTGCCACCATGCGCAGTCATGATATGGTCAACAATCCATAAACCTAGGCCACTGCCTTCGCCCGTGACCAATTGCGCGGCTTCGCCACGCCACCCTCGTTCAGTGCAACGAGGGATTTCCCATTTTGTCAAAGCTACACCCACGTTAACAACATCTATACCGACGTACTTGCGGGTACGCTTCACATCAATATCAATGGTCGTATCGTTGAAGCTGTACTTTGCGGCGTTATCAAGTATCGTCAACACGGCCTGATTCAGAAGAAGCGGATCGGCTGCGAATTCGTCAATATCGCTCAGACTGCGGGGAACTCTGACAGCAATATTACGTCTGGAATCTACTAGCGCAGCCGTGTCCTTCGCGGCTTCGATCAATAGTTTAAGGAGTTCTGAGGATGGAAGGAGTCTTGTATGAAGTGAGAGTTCGGCTACGCCGGAATGGAAGAGACCGAATAGCGAAGCACTTGCGGCGACACGATGTGCTTTCTGGCAGAGGCCTCTAATGGCTCTGAGATCGCGCTCCAACGTAACCGGCGGGTCATGATCAAGTATCCAACTCGCACGTGCCACTGCAACAACTAGTGGCGTTCGAAGTTGATGGATCAGGTCCTCAAGGATGCGATCCGCCTCATGCATACGACCCTCTCTCTGTCCCAAACTGTATCTCATGTCATAAATGTTGGACAATAGAAGCGTACCATGCCGTTCATGGATTGAATTAGGAGCATCGGTGGATCGATCCAGTACTTCAACGTCCGCCAACTTGGAGTAGACAGCGACGAATCTCTCGGAATCGCTGCGTAACAAGGCAGGCATTGCAGTGCCGTGCACGCATCTTCCGATGATGCAGCTACTTATGCTGCGAAACGCTGTGCCGTGTAATGGTTTACGCACCGTCCCCTCCCACCCCAACCCGCCCAACCAGCCCCCCAAACCGCCCGTCCGCGCGGAGCGCGTCGAGGCGCGGATCTACGTTGAGGTACACGACCCACGCGGAGCGTTCGTCGAGTGCGCGGGCGAGCCATGCGAGCGCTTCGTCGTGGTTGCCGAGGCCTGCGTGGACGAGAGCGATTTCGTGTGGGGGGACGTAGTGGTTCTGGAGTTGGGAGAGGATGCGCAAAGCATCCTCACGGCGGTCGGCGATTGCGTATGCGTGGCCGAGCGAAGCGAGCATGGTGCGGCTGTATTCGGTCAGTGCGACCGACTGTTCGAGCGCGGCAATGGCTCGGTTGTGATCGCCCAATTGCTGATAGACGATGCCGAGGGTCCATTGCGTGATGCCGAAGCGCGGCTCGATGGCTGCTGCGGCTTTGCACTGTTCGAGGGCGCGATCGTATTGGCGCGCGTAATAGAACGCCCACGCCAGGCTGGCGTTCGTGAATAACGACAATGGGTCGAGCTCCAGTGCGCGCGTGTTTTCGCGAATCGCTTCTTCGTGGCGGCCCATTGCTTTGAGGAACAGCGCATACCAGTCATGTGCTTGTGCGTGATGCGGCGCGATGGCGAGTGCGCGCTTGAATTCGCGCTCGGCCGCGGCGAAGTCCCAGTCGTGCCAGCAGAGGAATCCGGCGAGCGTGATGTGGGCCTCGGGCAGGTCCTCTTCGAGCTCCAGTGCGGCGAGCACCGCGCGCTTGCACGCCGGCACGGTCTCCTGCGCCGGCACATGGCCGTGAAACCAGAGCGCGCCGCGCACCTCGGCCCAGCCGCACAATGCCGGCGCGAACGCCGGATCGATCGCGATCGCCTCCTGGAACGATTCGAGCGCGATGCGCGACGACTCCGCCGTCCATTTGCCTGCGTGATAGCGGCCTTTGAGAAACAGGCGATACGCCGCGGGGTCGTTCGTCGCGCGACGCGTGAGGCGCCGCCGTTCGTCGCCGGTCATCTTCGCGGCGAGCGCGGCCGCCACGCGATCGGCGACGCGATCCTCGACGTCGAAGATGGCGGTGAAGTTTTCGTCGAACGTCTCGGCCCACAACGACACGCGATCGGCGGCGCGCACGAGTTGCACGCGAATGCGCAGCCGGTCGTCCGCGCGGCGGATGCTACCTTCGAGCACGTGATCGACGCGCAGCTCGCGTCCGACCGCCGCGATGTCGACGTCGCGTTGCTGTGCGTAGCGGCGCACGGCACTCGTCGGGCGCACGACGACGCTCGCGAGATTCGTGAGCCGCGTGATCAGCGCGTCCGCGAGGCCGACGCCGAGGTCGTCATCGCTGAACGGAAGGACCGCGATCGTCGTCGCGGCCGCTCGCGTTTTCACATCGCCAGCGAAACGATAGCCGCGCCGCGGCACGGTCACGATGTGGTCCGCGCCGACTTCCTTGCGCAGCATGTAGACGTTCTGCGCGAGGTTTGCCTCTTGCACGAATTGCCCGGGCCACAGCGCATCCATCAGCTGTTCTTTCGAGAGGATCTCGCCGCGCTTGTCGATGAGGAGCAGCAGGAGCTCGACTGTCTTCGGTCCGAGCGGCACTTCCTCGCCGCCGCGGAAGAGCAGGCGGTTCGTTGCATCGACGCGAAACCGTCCGAACTCGTACGTCACGCCATCCATGATCGCTCTTTGATCAACGTTTGATGCCGGCTTTGAGATTTGTGCCGGCCGCCCGACGACCATTCGTCGCGATACGAAGGAGGAATGGTCATGAAGCAGCTACTCGTCATTTTGTTGTTCGCCGCGACCGCGCAAGCCGCGGTGCTCGAAGGGGATCTCGACGGCGCACCGTACCGCATCTGCGTTCCCGACCACTGGAACGGAACGCTCCTCGTCTATGCGCACGGATATCGCGACCGCGCCGATCGCGCGGGTGAGAAGGAGGATCGTTCCGTGAATCTCGCGCCGTCGCCGGCCGAGGCGCCGCAGTTGCCAGCCATGGAGGACGCGTTGCTCGCGCGCGGCTATGCGCTCGCGGCGTCGGCGTTCCGTCGCAACGGCTGGGCGATCGAGGAGGGGACCGCGGACACGATCGTGCTCGCGCGTCGATTCAACGAACGCTTCGGACGTCCGAAACGCACGATCGCCCTCGGCGTCTCCCTCGGCGCGCTGATGGTGCTCGAGATCGCGGAGATGCAGCCGAATCTCTTCGACGGCGCGATCTGCGCGTGCGGTCCGGTCGCCGGCTCGACGCTCACGTGGCAGTCGGTGCTCGCGTTTGCGCAGGCGTACGACGCTGCGTTCGGATGGCCGAAGGCGTGGGGCACCGTGCGCGACGTGCGCGACGATCTCGATTTCGAAACGGAGGTCGTGCCGGTGCTGCTGCAACAGTTGCAGGATCCGGCGTCGTTGCCGAAGTTCGAGGCGCTGCGTGGTGCGGCGCGCCTTCCGTTCCCCGGTTTCTACGATGGCCAGGCGCCGTCGCCGTGGCTGTTTCTCGTCACGTATTTCGCGACCGAGGGACGCGCGGAGCTCGAGCAGCGCATCGGTGGCGCGATCGGCGACAGTTCGTACCTGAAGGCGAATTTCGATCCGAGCGGCGCGCTGCGCATGCCGCTGCTTGCGCTGCACAC
>DATKFO010000311.1:0-4231 GCA_035544355.1 Thermoanaerobaculia bacterium | reverse complement strand
TTCGCGTCGGCGTGGGTGCTGTACGGCGTCGCGGCCATCGAACGGCGCCGGCTCGCGGCCGGAGTCGTGCAGCAGATCGCGGCGCTCGGCGTCGCATTCTGGCTCGTGGCCTTCGTCCTCGTGTTCTTCGTCGTTTACTATCGCGCACAACGCCGGCTCGCACGCGCCACAAACTGAACACGTCGAAGTTTCGGAGGTCGCCATGACGGACATGCTCGATGTCGCGATTGGACTCGTCTTTCTTTACCTCCTCATGAGTCTCGTCTGCTCCGCCGCCGCGGAGATCTTCGAAGGATTTCTGAAGTACCGCGCGCGCGATCTCGAGCGCGGCGTCCGCGAGCTGCTGCACGATCCGAAGCTCGTACAGGAGCTCTACGATCACCCGCTGATCCGCGGTCTCTACAAATCGCGCTACAACCCGCGCCGCAAAGGCGCGTTGCCCGCATACATCCCCGCGAAGACGTTCGCGCTCGCACTGCTCGACATCGTGCCGGCCGGCGGGCCGCAGGCGAAGAGCGCCGGTCCGATGCCCGATCTGCCCGAGGTGAAACTCGGATCGCGGATCATCAACTGGTTCCGCGAGGCGAAGCGCGCGTTCCTCGATGAGATCCCCGAGGAATCGAATGTCGATTTGCGTGCGCGCGTGCAGCACGCGCTCGAAGTGCTCGCGCGCGATGCCGGAGACGACGCGAAGAAGACGCGCGAGAACGTCGAGAACTGGTTCAACTCCGCGATGGATCGCGTGTCCGGCTGGTACAAGCGCCGCACGCAAACGGTGCTGCTCGTGATCGGCCTCGGCGCATCGCTGTGGATGAACATCGACAGCATCTACATCGCGAAAACGCTGGCGACGAACAAGGCTCTGCGCGACTCGACGGTCGCCGCGGCAACGGAGTACGCGAAGGCGGACGCCGAGCAGCAAACGAAGGAAGCGCACGAGCGCTTCAAGGAAGCGGAAGCGACGCTGCAGGGTCTCGGGCTGCCGATCGGCTGGACAAAAAACAGCTACGGTTGCCCGACGTGCGATCACGCTGAGGTTTCGCGATGGCAGCGCATCCGCGACATCTGCTGGGTGCGGTGCTGGGCCGTAAAACTCCTCGGCATCCTGATCACCGCCTGCGCGATCTCCCTCGGCTCGCCGTTCTGGTTCGACCTGCTGAACAAGTTCATGGTCGTGCGCTCGACGATCAAGCCGGCGGAAAAGAGTGGACAGGAAGCCGCGAAGGAGCCGCAGGCACCGCAGCAGTGATCGATTTCATCCTCGACATCTCTTTCGACGCGCGCGACGTCGCCTTCGAGGAGTTGCTCCAGTCACGTTTGTTCATGACGGCCTCGACCGGCAGTTCGTCGGTCGAGGTCAACGGCACGACGACGATCTCTGCGTATTTCGATTCGGCGCATGAGCGCGATGCGACGCTCGCAGATCTTCGCGACGTCGACGGAATCGAATTGCATGCGACGGAGCGTCCGCGCGTGGACTGGCTCGATCGCTATCAACAATCGCTCGTGCCGATCGCGATCGGACGGCGCTTCGTCGTCGCTCCCGATGCCGCACTCATCGCTGCGAATGACGATCGCCTCGCGATCGTCGTTCCGCAGGAGCAGGCATTCGGCACCGGCTCGCACGAAACGACGTCGCTCTGCATCGAGATCCTCGAATCGCTCGACGTCACGGACAAGCGCGGACTCGACGTCGGCAGCGGCAGCGGCATTCTCGCGATCGCGATGCATCGGCTCGGCGCAGCGAAAAGCATCGCGTTCGACAACGATCCCGACGCTTACGGCGCGCTGCGCGACAATCGCATTCGCAATCGCGTGCCGGGCTCCGCGCTGCCGCTGTTCATCGGCAGTATCGAGGCGTTGCGCGGCGGCGTTTTCGACGTGATCACGATGAACATCATTCCCGAAGTGATCCTCCCGTTGCTGCCGGACGTCGTTGCGCGGATGGCATCGGACACGCAATTGATCCTCAGTGGAATCCTCGTCACGCGCCGCGACGATGTGGTGCGCGCCGCAGCCGAAAAAGGTCTGCGACTTCGCGAGGAACGGGAGAAAGGGGAATGGTGGGCCGGCGTTTTTTCGCTGTCTTGATGCTGATGTGTGCGCAACCGCTCTTCGCGTCGCGATGGGACGAGATTGCCGCGCGCCTCGAGCGTGACGGCGAGCGCCGCGAAATGAAACACGCGGTGCTCTACTTCCAGCGAGGCTCGGTGAGCCCACGCGATGCCGATGCGTTCGCAGCGCTGTTCGACAAAGGCGTCAACGACATCGAACGGTTCACCGGAATCCATCGCGCGCCGGACGCGCCGCGCATCGCGGTGTACGTCGCGCGCCGCATGGGCATCTCGCGCACGTTTCCGCATCCGCAGCCGCGCATGTTCTTCGACGCCGCGCGCATTCGCGATCACGACGCGCCGTATCTGCACGAGACCGTGCACGCGGTCGCAGGCGACGGCGGCACGATGTGGCTCGAAGAGGGATTCGCGGAATACGTCGCGTCTGCAGTCGCGGATCAGTTCGGCGGCTACTACGCGCCGATCCTGAGCGACGACAACGATCACGTCGACGCGCAGGCACGCGAAGTTGCCGACGACGCCGGCTGGCTGATGGAGCACAGGCCCGATCTGCGCGATTCAGACACGCGCACGAATTTCTACATCGTCGCGCATTCGTTCACGAAGTTCCTCGGCGAGAAGCTCGGCGTGCGGAAGCTCGCGGCGATTCATCGCGCGAACGATCCGAGCGCGCTGACGCGATCGACGGGACGCTCGCTTTCATCGTGGCGCGCGGAATGGCGGGCCGGGCTGGGCACGGGCACGCGATAGAGTGGGCAGTAGGCAGTAGGCAGAAGGACGAATTCACTGCCCACTGCCCACTGCCCACTCAGCCAGCGTCACAGTTGCGTGTGATGGACGTTGCCGTTGATTGACGGGCGCGCGCCGCCGCGCCGCTATCCTCGTCACTCATCATGAAAAAGCAGATTCTCCTCGGCACTCTTTTGGTCGGCGTGCTCGATATCGGCGAGGTCGTCGTCTTTGCGGGGCTCAAGTTCGGCACGAGTCCGATGCGCATTTTTCAAAGCGTCGCCGCCGGCCTCCTCGGCAAAGCAACGTACGACGGCGGCATCAAGACCGCGATCCTCGGCCTCGCGCTGCACTTCTTCATCGCGTTCTGCGTCGTGCTCACGTACTTCCTGCTCGCGAGCAAAGTCGCGTTCCTGCGCGACCATCCGCTGATTTGCTTTCCGATCTACGGCATCTGCGTGTATCTCTTCATGCGCTACGGCGTCCTGCCGCTGACGCTGGCCGCGCCGAAAGCGCCACCGAAGCCGATCAATCTCGCGAATCAGCTGTTCGCGCACATCTTCTGCGTTGGCCTTTCGGCGGCTTGGTTTGGGAGTCGGGCGGCGCGTGCGTGGCGGACGGACTGATCGTCCGCTGAGGAAAATGCCTGCCGAAAACGGACAAGCTAGAGAGCTTGTCCTACGTTTTCAAACGTAGGACCGCCTCTTAGGCGGTCCTACCGCGCGTCGATCGCGGTGTAGTCGCGGCGCTCGGAGCCGGTGAAAACCTGCCGCGGGCGCGCGATTTTCTGATCGGAGTCTTCGAGCATTTCCTGCCACTGCGAGAGCCAGCCGGAGACGCGTGGGATGGCGAAGAGGACGGTGAACATTTCCGTCGGGAAGCGCAGGGCCTGGTAGATCAGGCCTGAGTAGAAGTCGACGTTCGGGTAGAGCTTGCGCTTCACGAAGTAGTCGTCTTCGAGGGCGATGCGCTCGAGCTCGAGCGCGATGTCGAGCAGCGGGTTCTTGCCCGTCTCTTCGAACACTTCGTACGCGACTTTCTTGATGATCTTCGCGCGCGGGTCGTAGTTCTTGTAGACGCGGTGGCCGAAGCCCATGAGCTTCACGCCTTCGCCTGCTTTCACTTTCTTGATGAATTCGGGGACGTGGTCGATCGAGCCGATCTCGGTGAGCATCTCGAGCACGGCTTCGTTCGCGCCGCCGTGTAGCGGACCGTAAAGCGCAGCGGCAGCCGCGGCGACGGCCGAGTATGGATCGACGTGCGAGCTGCCGACCGCGCGCATGGCGTTCGTGGAGCAGTTCTGTTCGTGATCGGCGTGCAGGATGAAGAGGACGTCGAGCGCGTGCTCGAGCGCGGGGCTCGGCGTGTACTTCGGCTCGGTCATCTTGAACATCATGTTGAGGAAGTTGCCGGGGTAGGAGAGGTCG
>DATKFO010000310.1:0-12669 GCA_035544355.1 Thermoanaerobaculia bacterium | reverse complement strand
CCACCGCACTCCTAGACTCATTCGTTATCGATCGAGATGCTGCCGTTCGCGTTGACGAGATCGAGCTTGCAGGCGCCGTTGCCGATCTTGCCGATCAGGGTTTCGTCGCTTACGGAGCTCGTCGTGATCGGTAGCGCTGTCGTGATTCTTCCGAACGACGTTCGCGCGTTCACTGCGTAGCCGGTTCCGTTGCGCACGGCGACGCGGATCGAGCTGAAGCTCGTTTTCAGCGAGACGGTGTGGCAGTTGGTGCCGCGCAGGCCCGACAGCGAGATCGCGCCGTTCTGGTTCTGCACGTCGACGGCACCGCCGATGTCGCTGAGGAACGCCGACGCGAAGCTCGTGCGGACGCGCGCGCCGTTGTCGACGGCCGTCAGGTTCACGGCCCCGTTCGCGTTTTCGACGTTGGCTGCGCCCTTGATGCGATCGCCGCGCACGGAGCCGAATCGCGTGTTGGCGGTGAAGTTTCCGTCGACGTCGGCGACGGTGATCGCGCCGTTCGCGTTCGTCACTGCTGCGGGTCCGGAGATGTCATTCAGCGACGCGCTGCCAAACGAGGTCACGACGGTCGCCGGCCCCTTCACCGAGCGAGCGTCGACGCGCGAGTTCTGGCTGTTGACGCTGAGCGCGCCGCCGATGTTCGACGCCGACACGCTGCCGAACGAGTTCCTGATCGTCGTCTGTCCGCCGATGTCGCGCACGTCGACGCGGCCGTTGCTCGTGGTGACCGCGAGCGGGCCGTGGATACCGGACGCGTTCACGCCAGCGAACGAGTTCGTAATGGTCGCGCTGCCGCCGACGTCGCGCGCGTCGACGCTGCCGTTCGAGTTGTTCACGATGACGTTGCGCTTCGCGTCCGAGACGTTCACGCTCGCGAAGCGATTCGTGATCTCGAGATTGCCGCCGATGTCGCGCGCGGTCACGCTGCCGTTGGAGTTCTTGATGATCGTGTTGCCGGCGTTGCCCTGCACGTCGATCGTGCCGAACGCGTTCTCCACAACCAACGCGCCCTTGCCCTCGCGCACTTTCACGCTGCCCTGCGAGGCCTCGATCTTCACGGCGGCCTTCATGCTGCTCACGTCGACGTTGCCGAATTTGTTGCTGATGTCGAGCGGCGCGTTCTCCGGAACCGACACCTGGTAGTTGACGGAGAACGAAGCGTCGCCGAATTGCCTGCCGCGATGTTCGGGGTACACCGTGCGGACGGTGATGCCGCTCGCGTCGTCATGGCTCGTTTCGATGCGGATCTTTTGTCCGAACTCGGGATCGGAAGCGCGGATCGTTGCGCGGACGTTGAATTGATGGCCGCTCGTCGTGCGGACGACGACGTCGCCGAATTTGTTGTCGAGCGTGATCTTGCCGCCGCGAAATGTGTACGTGCGGCTGAATTTCAATTCGAAGCGGTCGTCGTCCGCGCGCGCAGTGAGCGCGATGACGGCGAGCAGCGCGGCGGCGAGACCGCGCCAGTTACGGCTGCTGAACATTGTGTCCCTCCCGGATCACGTCGCGCAGGGTCTTCTGCTTCTCCGAATACATGGTGAGCAGCTGGTTGCGCAGATGTGCGTTCTGTCGATTGCGATCGATGTTGGACTGGCACTCCGCGATCGCGTCGTCGAGCACCATCAGTTTTTCTTTGTAGCTGACCATGAGCGGCGAGGCCTCATCGTTCTCGAGCTTCGGCTCCGCCGATTTCTCGAGCTGTTGAATGGCCGCGGCATACGCCTCCTCGGCCTTCTCCACGTTGTCGACTTTCTCGCTGGTCAGCAGCTCTTTGTCGAATGCGGCGCGCCGGTTGTGCACGCGCAGCGCGTACCACGTCATCGCACCGAGTGCGACCGTGAGCGCGACGGCGGCGGCGATGCGCCACACGTGCGATCGCGAGGCGCGCTTCTCAGCGGTAATCGCGCGTTCGATGCGCGGCCAGAGCAGATCGCTCTGCCACGTCGTCTGCATCGTGCGCGCGACGTCGGAGATCTCGTTCCACGAAGCGAGCTTCTCCATGCACGCAGCGCACGTCTCCGCGTGCAGCGCCGCGATCTCGAGCGACTGCGGGTCGCCGTCGAGGAGAAGATCGTCGAGTTGGTTGCAGGTGATCGTCATGATTTCGTCGTTGCTTTCCATTGGGTTTGTAACTCGCGTTTCGTCGCGAACAGGATCCATTTCGAGTTGCCTTCGGTGATGCCGAGGATTGAAGCGATCTCGGCGTGACTGAGACCCTCCACTTCGAAGAGAAGAAACACGGTGCGGCGCTGCTCCGGCAGTTCCGCGAGCAGTTTGCGGAGCGTCATGCGCTTGGCGTCGTCGACGGACGCGGCGGTGCGCTCGCTGCTGTCGGGGAGGTCATCAAGCGGCGACTCTTCGGGACGGCGTTTGCGCTTGCGCAGCAGGTCGTAGCAGGTGTTGACGAGGATGCGATAGATCCACGTCGAGAACGATGCCTCTCCCGTGTACGTCGACGCCGCGCGATGCACTTTGAGGAACGTCTCCTGAACAGCATCCTCGGCATCCGCCAGACTGCCGAGGTGATTCCAGGCGATGCTCTTCATCCGATCGCCGAAGCGGCGGTACAGATCTTCAAAGATCGACACATCTCCCGAAGCACACGCGGCTGCGAGCCGGCGATCGTCAACATTTCCGTTCGTGGCGGTCATCACTGGGAACGTGGCGGTCAGGGTTGTCGCGTCATGCATCGGACTCGTGTTGGATAGACGCTCGGTTTTCGTGAAGGTTAGAGTTTCGGAGTGCGGTGACCGCTTTCTGATCCGGATACGAAAGCGGTGGCTTTGCCACCGCACTCCTACACTTCATCAATCGACTTCGGCCAATCCGCGCCGAGCAGCCGCGACAACGCGCGGTCTGCGAGCAACTTCCCTCCAGTCTGGCAGCGCGCGCAGTAGTTCGTTTCGTTTTCGGCGTGGACGATGCGCTGGACGGGAGTGCCGCACACCGGGCAGGGGAGGCGGTAGCGGCCGTGCACGGCCATGTCTGCGCGGAACGCGGTGACTTTCTCGGGGAACTTCGCGCCGGTTTCGCGGCGGAGGCGGTCGGTCCAGTCGATGAGCGTGTCGCGCGTTGCGTGGTAGAGGCGCTCGATCTCTTCCTCGTCGAGGTTCGTCGTCATCTGCACGGGCGAGAGTTTTGCGCGATGCAGGAGCTCATCGGAGTACGCGTTGCCGATGCCGCTGAACACGTGCGGATCGGTGAGTGTGCGTTTCAGCGTGTGGCGCTCGCGCGTGAGCGCGGCGCGAAATTCGTCGAGCGACATCTCCAGCGGCTCGAGTCCGCCGGGATCGAGCGCGCGCAGCGCGTCTTCGCCGCGGACGATATGCAGCGACGCGCGCCGCTTCGAACCGGCCTCCGTCAGGATCAGCGTACCGGTCGAAAAGTCGAAGGCCGCAAGCCCGACTTTGCCTGGGATCTTCGCGCCTGGCGGTAACCACTTGAGCCGTCCGGCGATCATCAGATGCAGGATGAGAAAGAGCTCGTCTTCGAGCGCGAAGACGATGCGCTTGCCCATCCGCCGCAATCCGACGACGCGTTTTCCTGCGACGTCGGCTGGTGCGGGATCGACGGTGCGCAACAGGAACGGACTGCCGAGGCGGAGGCGCGTGAGCGTGGCGCTGGCGATGCGCGCTTCGAGGGCTTCGAGGTAGATCGCGATGTCGGGAAGCTCAGGCACGAACTTGATGGTAGGGATTTGTTCGCGTGGTGTCTCTCCTTCAGTGGGCCCACTAACAACATAAAGGAGGAGGTATGCACCCAAGACCGCGCAGTCTGGTACTCGTTTTCCTCGTCCTCATGCTGTCGCTTTTCGCCGGAGCATCCCCGCCGCAGTCACCGCCCGCCGCAGCCGCCGAAGCCAGCGTCACGGCGCCGCCCGTCGTCGCCGGCGTGCACTACAAGCCGATCGATCCCGCGTTCTTCAAGCCGAAGGCAGTCGTGCAGGGATGGATCGACACGTACGACAACGCGAAGATCTCGCAGCATCGCTGGGACCTCTGGCGCTACATGAACATGCCTTCGCACGAGACGATCGACGGCACGGACGTCCCGATCTGGGAGACGTGGTATTCCGGCACCGAGGTGTATCTCGACGTGCCGTTCAACACTGCGAACACGCCGGCGAGCTGCTCGATCCCGCCGACGGTCCATCCGCGCCGCCGCTTCGAGCGTCCGCACCAGCACATCTCGCACGGCGTGCAGCCCGACGTCGTGCTGGCTTCGTTCAACCGCTTCACGAAGGAGATGTACGAGCACGTCCGCCGCAACGGCTACTACCGCCTCGAGAAGCTGCTCGAGACGAATGCCGCGTTTCCCGCGACGACGCCGATCCAGGACCGGAACGTCAAGAACTTTCCCGACAAGTCGATCATGCTGAAGCCGGTGTTCATCCCCGTCAGCTCGACGACGCCGACGATGGTGCCGTACTGGAACGGCATCACGGCCGGTGCGACGACGGATCCGACGAACCCGACGTCTCCGACGTGGACGCAGTGCGTGCTCGTCGATCCCACGGGCACGGCGACGAACAACCAGGATCGAGTCTGCAACCCGAGTCCGCAGCCGGGTCTGTGCGGCGACGGCGGAAGCGATCCTCCGTGCGGCAACACGCTGATGCCCGCCGGCACGTACAAAGTGATTCGCATCAGCGACGATCCGGCGAAGTCGGATGTCTACGCATTCAAGATGACGCAGGACGAAGTCAACCAGCTCGGGTGTCTCGGCATGGGACCACTCAACGGACCGTACCAAGCAGGCGACTACGCGATGTTCGTCGCCACGCACACGTCGACGCGCGAAGTCGACAACTGGACGTGGCAGACCTTCTGGTGGCAGCCCGTGGCCGTGCAGCTCTCCGAGCCGCCGCTCGCGGAACTGCCGCCGGCGTCGGCGGGAATCACCGGCGCGTGGAAGAACTACGCGTCGTGCTACTCGTACTACTTCGCCGTTCCGAACAACGCGAACGGACAGCCGGTGCGCTGTTACAACCCGTATCTCGAGACCGCTCTCGGCGGCCTTGGAAATCTCGCGCGCACGACATCGACGGGAGTCGGCGTCGATACGAGCTGCATCGCCTGCCATCGCGCGGCGTCGCTCCCGAACGCCGCGGGGCCGCCGCCGGGATACATCACCTACAACTACCTCTCGGCCGCGGATCCGATCTGGTTCAAGAACACGATCAAGACCGATTTTCTCTGGTCGATCCCAGTGCGCGCGCACAACGCGCCGTACACCGGGTTGCCGTAGGCATCAAACTCAGTGGGCAGTGAGCAGTGGGCAGTGGGCAGAGAAAGGCGCTCTGCACTCTGCTACTGCCTACTGCCTACTGCCTACTGCCTACTGCCTACTGCCTACTGCCCACTCCACCCTCACACTCTCTTCAACGCCTCCGCAATTTCCTTCGACTTCGGTGCGAGTTTCTGCGCGTTGAGATAGGCCTGCTTCGCTTCCGGTTTGCGGTTCTGCTTCTCGTACAACTGGCCGAGGTAGTACCAGGCGCTCGCGTGTGACGGCTCCTGATCCGTCGGCGTGTAGGCGAGATATTTCTTGAGCGTTTCCTCGCCGCGCGCGTAGTTGTTGCCGGCGCGCGCCGCGGTCACGCCGATTCGAAAATACGCCGGCATGTATGCGGGATCGAGCTTCACCGCGGCTTCGAATTCTTCAGCTGCCCCTTTATAGTTTTTCTCGCCGAACAGATAGACCGCGTAGTAGTGATGCGCTTTCGCGGACGTCGGCTGTTCGCGCACCGACGTGATCATCTCGCGCAGCGCGAGATCGTTCTTCTTCTGATTCTTGTAGATGCGTGCGTAGGCGCGATGTCCGGCGAGCGCGTCGCGTTTCTTGATCTCGTCCGCCTGCTGCTTCGCCTTTTCTTCGCTGCCTCCGGCGATGCCGGGCGCGAAGATGTAGTAGTCGACGAGCGCGAAACGCGCGTCGAGCAGATTCGGATCGAGCTCGACGGCGCGCTCGAATGCGCTCTTCGTCTTCTTCGCGAGTCCGAGCTGCTTGAACATGCTCGCCTTCTGCGTCATCTGGCCGTACGCGTTGCCGAGCCAGAGGTGGTACGTCGCGTTGTTCGGCTCTGCCGCGACGGCCTTCTCGAACAACTCCGCGGCCTTGTCCGGCTCGTCATTCCGCATCGCCAATTTGCCCGCCGCGAGCGCGTCAGCGCCGCCCGCCGCGAACAAAGACGACGCACAAAGCACAAGAGCGACAACGAACAGTGTCTGTCTCATTCCCCACCTCGCATGTTTCCTGCTTTGTACGTGCACGAGTTGCAGACGGTTTCGGTAGAATGACCGGCCTTTTATGACGACCCTGACCATTCCTGACCGCGCGACGATTCCGATTCATGATCCCGAAGCCCTCGCGCGCGCCGCAACTGCCGGACTCGACGAAGCGCGACGGCTCCTCGCACGTATCGAAGCTGTCCCGCTCGAAGAAGCCCGTGCCGAAAACGTTCTCGATCTCTGGGACGACATCGCGATCGTGCTCGAAGACGCATTCGGTCCGATCTCGCTGCTGAACAGCGTTCATCCCGACAAAGCCGTGCGCGATGCCGCGGACGTCGCGCTCGTGCAGGAATCGAGCTTCTTGACCGAGGTCTTTCAAAACGAAGCGTTTTACAAACGCGTGCAGCGCGTCGATGGGCGCAACAGCGCGCAGAAACAGCTGCGCAAAGATCTCGTCGAAGCGTTCGAAGACAGCGGCGTGTCGCTCCCCGAAGAAAAGCGGCAGCGCTTCCGCGAGATCTCCGAGCGCCTTACCGAGCTCGGGCAGGAGTTCGCGAAGAACATCCGCGACAACGAAACGCGTCTGCGCTTCACACCCGCCGAGTGCGAGGGACTCCCGCAGTCCTACCTCGATCGCGTCAGCCGCGACGAAGAAGGCAACATCGTCCTCGGATTCGACTACCCCGATTACGTCCCGTTCATGGCGAACGTGCGCGACGAAGAAGCGCGCAAGTGCTACTGGGTCGCGTACACGCGCCGCGGCACACCGCGCAATCTCGATGTGCTCGACGAGATCGTCGCGCTGCGCAAAGAAGTCGCCGACCTCTACGAAGTGCCGAGCTTCGCGCACTACGTCACCAAGCGCCGCATGGTCGAGAACCCCGACACCGTCGCGCGCTTCCTCAATGAAGTGCGCAACGTTGTGACCGAAGCCGAAGTGCGCGATCTCGCCGAGCTTGCGCAAATCAAAGGCGGGCGCATCGAGCGCTGGGATGTCTCGTTCTACCGCGAGCGCCTGAGCGAACAGCGCTTCCGCATCGATCAGGAAGAGCTGCGCAAATACTTTCCGAGCAGCGCGTCGGTCGACTGGATGCTCGGCATCAGCGAGAAGTTGTACGGCATCCGCTTCGAGCGCGGCGAAGTGCCGGTTTGGCACGACGACGTGATGTATCTCGACGTCCTCGACGCGCAGAGCGGCTCGATGATCGGCGGCATCTACCTCGATCTCTATCCGCGCGACGGCAAATACAAACACGCAGCGGCGTGGCCCGTGCGCGGCGTCGCGCTGCGCGTCGGACGCAAGCCGCTCAGCACGCTCGTCACGAATTTCGATCGCCAGGGACTCACGCACGACGAGCTCGAGACGCTGCTGCACGAATTCGGACACGTGCTGCACGGCGTGCTCTCGAGCACGTACTACAACCACCACTCCGGCACGAGCGTCGAGCGCGACTTCGTCGAAGCGCCGTCGCAGATGTACGAGGAGTGGGCGAGCCGCATGGAAAGCCTCGCGCTGCTGCGCGGCCATTGCACCGATTGCCCCGCGATCGACGAGCCGCTCGTCGCCCGCATCAACAAAGCGAAAAAATTCGGCTCTGGCATCGACTACGGACGGCAGTGGCTCTACGCCTCGTTCGATATGGCGCTGTCGAGTGAGAATCCCGGCAAAGCGATCGAAGTGTGGAGCGAGATGGAAGGCAAAACGCCGATGGGCCATCTCGACGGCACCGAGTTCCCCGGCACGTTCGAGCACATCGCCACCGGCTACGCGGCGGGGTATTACGGATACATGTGGGCGAAGGTGATCGCGCTCGATCTCGTCTCCGCGTTCGGCGCGGATCTCATGAACAGCGAGATCGGCCGCCGCTTCCGCGGCGAGATCCTGAGTCGCGGCAGCGAAGAGCCCGCCCGCGACCTCGTCGAGCGCTTCCTCGGCCGCCCGGTCTCGAGCGAAGCCTTCTTCGCGCACATTCGGGGGGCGTAGCGGGGGTTGCGCCTCAAAATGTGGCACAGACACTCTTGTCTGTGCGCCCCGCGCGGGATGAGCCGATGCACACTGGGCTCCGGCCTCCCGAGTGCGCACAGACAGAAGTGTCTGTGCCACATTTTGAAGTCACGCGGTTGCGCAGCCGGAGCATCAAATCGAACGTAGGACAGGCTTCAGCCTGTCCCGCTCAGCGACGCATGTCGGGGGACAGGCTAAAGCCTGTCCTACATCGGCCGCCGCACTTCATGTAAAGCATACTTGACAGATTGCCGCTCTGAACGTACCTTGTGTCAAGCAAACTTGACACACAGGAGACATCGTTCATGAGCACCGTCCGCAAAAGTTACTTCGGTTGTGCCGGCCTCCTCACGGAGCGCGACGCGCGCAATCTCCGTATTTTCAACACCTGGATGATGGGCACGCTCGTGCTTTGGGCCGGCACGACCATCCTCATCGAAAGGCACGTGATTGTGTGGCCGATCGGCTGGGGGCTGACGCTCGCGTCGTTCATCGCATGTCTGCGCACGACGCAGGCGTACATCCGCTTCATGCGCGATTCCGACGAGCTGCTGCGCAAGATTCAGCTCGAGGGACTCGCGTTCGCGTTCGCCGGCGGCGTGGTGTTCATGTTGATCTGGCGTCTCTGCGAACGCCTCGGCGCGCCGAAGCTCGACTGCGACGATCCGTTCCTCGTGATGATGCTCTGCTGGGCGCTCGGTCAATACCTCGGCACGCGCCGCTACGCATCGACGGAGCCCTGAGTCATGGAAAACCGACTCCGCGTCCTCCGCGCCGAACGGCGCTGGTCGCAAGCCGACCTCGCCGACCGCCTCAGCGTCTCGCGCCAAACCGTCAACGCGATCGAGACCGGCAAGTACGATCCCTCACTGCCGCTCGCGTTCTCGATTGCGAGAGTGTTCGAGCTGAAGATCGAGGATGTGTTTTCTCCGAATGGCACATCGTAGGGTCCGACCCTACAACTTCAAATCCACATCCGCCGCGCCGGTCGCGATCACGCGCACGGAGATGACGGAACTGAGCGGCGTGACGGACACGGGCTGGATTGCGTCGACGCGTCCGCGCAGTTGGACATTTGGTGCGAGCGGACGCGTGAGCGCTCGCGTCACTTCATCGCGAATCGAGGCGATGCGTGTGCCGAGGGAGAAGCGTGCGTTTTCGCGGAGTCGCGCGCGCAATGTTTCGTGCGTGGCGCGCTCGGCGAGGCGGACGAACGGATTTCGCGACGTGATCGTGTAATCGAGGTCGGGGAGTGCGAGCGTGTTCGTCGTTGCGTCGAACGATGGTGTGCCTTCGAGATACACGATGCCGTCGTAGCGCTTCGTGTCGACTAGCGCTTCGACGCGAATGCGTCCGTTCGTGGACGGCGCGATCGTTACTGATTTCACGACGACGTCTTTCAACGTCTGTCCCGCGAGCTCGGCGTTCACGAGACGCGTCGCATCTGCGTACGACAGCTCGAGATCGAACGGCACGCGCAGTCCCGTCGTCGGTTTGTCCGCGATTGCAAGCGCAGGTAGCGGCTTTGTCGTCGTCGCGGGTTTGTCGCCGATCACGATGCGCGTACGCGCGCGCAGCGCAAGCGTGCTCGTCGCGTTCACGCCCGTACCGCTGATCGGTGCGAGCGCGAGATCGATCGGTTCGAGCACGAGCCACGTGCGCGGCGCGAGCTCGACCGGTGTCTGCAGCGAGGTCCAGATCTTCTGTGCCTCGCCGCGGATGTTCGTCAGCATGGGCGTGTTGTGATCGATCGTCTTCGCCACTTCGCGCAGTTGCGCGTTCACGACCGGCTCGATGAAGCGCTCGGTGATGTCGATGCCGAACAGCACTTCGCAGCGCTTCGGGAAATCGGCGGCGCGCGCGGTCGTCTTCGAGCGCAATCGCCAATTCGCGTCCCAGTCGAGGTGCGTGTGCACGCGAATCAGCGCCTCGCGCTTCGCCTGCTTCACGCCGCACGAAATGCACGGCAGCGGCGGGCGGCACGCTTGCAGCGCGTAGCGCGCAGTCGTCGTCGCGTGCAGACCTCGGCCGATCATCTCGAGCTTGATCGGATCGCGCGTGACGTCGTACGTGACGTTCACGCCGCTCTCGGTGATCTTGTCTGCGAACTTTTTCGGAACATTCGCTTCGAGCTGTTGCATGAGCGGAACGAGCGACGCGCGGATCGGCACGACGATCGTCGAGATCTCCGGCGGCGGTGCGGCAATCGTGATGCTGGAAGGCGGAGGCGCGGTCGCGCTGTTACCCGCGCACGACACGAACACGAGCACGGCTGCAGTCGCGCGTGAGAACTTCATGCGCGCCGTAATCGTCGGATTCGATGTGATAATTTCGATTTCCATGTCCGATTGCACCACGCGAGGAATTCGCATCGAGGTGGAGAGCGAGTATCTCGCCGAGCGGAGTGAACCGCACGCGAGCTACTTCTTCTTTGCGTATCACGTGCGCATTTCCAACGTGGGCGGAGAGACCGCGCAACTTCTGAGCCGGGAGTGGATCATCACCGACTCCGACGGCAACGAAGAGCGCGTGCAGGGTCCCGGTGTCGTGGGCGAACAGCCGGTGCTCGCACCGGGGCAGTCGTTCGAGTACACGAGCTTCTGTCCGCTTCGGTCTTCCGTCGGCGCGATGCATGGCGCCTACACAATGCGCACGACTTCGGGAAGTTTCTTCGAAGCCGGAATCGCGCCGTTCACGCTCGCCGTTCCGGGCGTGGTGAACTGAGATCAAACGTGCCCCGCAGACTCTCTTTCCTTCCCGTCTTTTTCACGATCCTCGGCATCGCCTTCGCGATCGCGCTCGTGATGCGCATGCGCGCGTACTCGCGGCTCGACGAACAATCGGCCACAACGACGACGACGAGCGCATCGACGCAAGCGACGACCTCGACGCGGCGTGTCAACAACACACCCGCCGAGACCGGCACGATCGTCGAGGCCACGACCGCGACTGCGCCAACGACGTCGACGCAGCTAACGCAGCGCAACCCTCGCGAGCGTCGCTACAACAATCTTCTGCAGCCGCAAAACAATGTGGCGACGCCGGTCGTTACGCCGTCGATCATCGTCGCGCGGCCGAACGTCACCGCGCCGCATGCGATCCCGCACGCGCAGGCCGAGAAGCCGTCGCTGATTCAGAAAATCGTCGCGCCGATCGTGAAGGCGTTCGGCGGCGGCGAGCAGAGCAAGCCGCCGCAGGCGTCGCCGCAAACGCAGAAAAATCGCGGCGGCGATGACGAGCAGAAGAATCGCGAGGAAGACGATCCGACGTCGGACACGCAACCGCCGCGCGTCCTCGCCGTCGAGTTCATGCCCCCGACGGTGCACGACGGCGAAGAAACGGCGCTCATCGTCACCGCAGTCGATCAACTCTCCGGCATTCGCAGCATCTCGGGCAGCATCGCGAGCCCGAGCGGCGCGCTGCAGGGATTCGCGTGTCAGCGCGAAGGCGAGTCGGATCGCTACATCGCGCGCATCGCGGTGCCGAAAGATGCGGCCGAGGGGCAGTGGAAGGTCAACTACTTGACGTTGACCGACAACGCGAGCAACAGCATCAACTTGTCGGGCGCGCAGGGGATGCTGCCGCCGACGGCGCAATTCAAAGTCGTCTCGAATCGACCCGATTCGACCGGCCCGACGCTGAAGGCGGTGTGGCTCGATCGCATGTCGATGCAGGCGGGGCAGCACAACACGCTGTTCGTGCAAGCCGAGGATGACAAATCGGGCGTGACGCTGGTGAGCGGCGTGTTCCTGAGTCCGACGAAACACGCGCGCATCGGATTCGGATGCCGCATGGGCGGCAGCGCCACGTGGGAATGCGACATCGCGCCGCCGCAATGTCTCGATTGCGGCTCGTGGCAGCTCGAGCAGGTGCAGTTGCAAGACAAAGCGAACAACATGACCACCGCGCGCAACGACAACCAGCTCGTGAACACGGTGAAGCTCGACATCATGGGCGACTCGTGCGATTCGGGGCAGCCGGGCGTCACCGGCATCTCGCTCGATCAGCAGGTGGTGAGCAACGTCGAAGCGAGCACGATCACCGTGACCGCGGCGGTCAACGACGACGCATGCGGCGTCGCGAGCGTCAGCGGACAGGCGGTTGGACCGAGCGGCAGCGGCGCGCAACCGCGCATCTACTTCTCGTTCTCGTCATCGGGTGAAGGTGGCGTGTGGCTCGGCCGCATCGGCATTCCGAAGCTCGCCGCGAAAGGCATCTGGTCGATCTCGTGGATTCAGGTGCTCGACAAGGGCCACAACCTGAAGACCTATTCGCAGAGCGATCCGGTGCTGCAAGGCGCGCAATTCCGCGTGCAGTAGCAGGATTGGGGTGTCGTCCTGAGCGGGCGGTGGGAGGGCGCGCGAAGGATCCCCTGCAAATGCACGAGACGCGCGCTGTCGGCAGGGGATCCTTCGCGCCCACCCGCCACCC
>DATKFO010000309.1:0-5990 GCA_035544355.1 Thermoanaerobaculia bacterium | reverse complement strand
GTCTTCCCGACCACGCCCCACAGCCCGTGGCCGGCGAAGCAGCCCAGCACACCCACGCGCAGCAGAAAGTGCACCTTTCCCGTCGCGGGCTCGCGCGAGGAGAAAACGTTCACCCAGGGGCGTGCGACCTGCATCGTTACTTCGGCGCCGGCGCCGTCCCTTCCCAGTACGCTTTGTAGCGGGGGAACACGAACTCCGCGAGCTTGCGGCCGAGCCTCAGCCCGTCCGCGTTGTCCGACCGGATGTGATACCCGCCCAGCATGCGCGACTCCGCCGCCATATCCGCGGTCGCCGAGAACGTCGGAAGCGCGAGGTCGATGGCAGCGGTCGAGGCCACGTCCTTCGCCGGCTTGCCTTCCACCGCCTGCATCTGCGACGTCGGCACGTTCGGCTCCGTCAGCTCGCCAGCGGTCTTCTTCGCGACGAACTCGAAACGGTCGCTACCGCTGAAGAGCTCGAGGATCTTCGACGACGCACCACTGACCGTTGCATGGCCCGACGTGTACCCCGGGAACGGCGGTGTTACGAACGTGTCGGGCGAGTACGGATGCCACTGATCTGCTGGGATGCTCTTGAAGCCCTGGCCGGGACCCGCGTAGCCGCGCACCATCTGTCCCTTCCGGTTCCACCGCACGTACCAGTACGGGCGCGACGAGTCGTAGAACCGCTTCGTCTCCCAGCACGAGACAAAGGCGTCGAAGGCCACGTTCGCGACGCTGAAGAAGAGCTTCACGTCCTGGTCGAGGTCGTAATGGTCGCGGCGTGACAGATCCTGCGCGAACAGGAGCCAATGGCCCGACTGGCCGGTCGAGCGCGGGCCATCGCGCATGAACTCCACAACCGCCTTCTCCTCGAGTGTCAGGGAGGCGTTCGCCTCGATGCACTCATCCACTTCCCGGCGGAACTGTTCCGAGTCGGGACTCGGCGGCCCCTCGCCGCGGAACTGGTCATTGCGGTCGAGTCCGACCGACTTCACGCGGTACCAGTGCGGCGTGAGAAAGCCGGGCCGGACGGTGCCGCCCTTCCCGTCGCTGAACGGGATCGGCTTCCAGTGCGCGGGATCCTGCTCTTCCTTTTCGCCGCGCGCGGGCCTGTACATCGTGTAGTCGGAGTACGGCTGCCCGTTGCTCCCGATCTCGTCGCCGAGCTGGTTCGCGCCGTCGCGATGCCGGTAGGCGATGATCGCGGCAGCGACCGCATTGCCGACGCCCGCGGGCGTGGACGGATCGGTCGACGTGTTCGCGGGATCGACTCCGAGCTTCGCAGCGCGCTCGCGGGTCCACGCGGCATCTTCCGGGAAGATGTCTTCGAGGGTGCGCGTAATCGCGTACCCCATCGCTTTCACCTGGTTCGCCTTCGTGCGCTCGGCGCTGGGGCGGCGAAGCGTTCCGCCCAGCTGCGTGCCGACCGCCTTGTCGTCGTAGCACGCCCACGCGTCGTACATGGCGGTGGTCGCGATCATCATCTCGCGCGCGATGATCGTCGGGCGGGCGCCGACGCGGTCGACGCGCCGCGCGGACGCCTCGAGGATCACGTTCATCCACGTGTACGCTGCGGACGGGTTCGGATTCGCTGTCGCGTGGATCGGCCACCCCTTCGTCTCCACCTGCGGAGGGACGTAGTGCTGGAAGCTGTGTGGCGGCTTGCCGTCCTGCTGAAGCGTGGCACCGCCGGCGCCGCCGGCTACGAGGAAAAGCGCGGCGACAACGGCGGCGGAACGTGAGATCCCCGACATGAATGACTCCTTACCGTTTTTGTTGAAACGCATCTTACGGCGGCTCATTTCGCATTGCGAACGCGCAAGAAAACCGCACTGCGTGAAGGAGGATTGAGGGTGATTCGACACGTCAATCCGCGATTCCGTGTTCGCGGCAGCGCGTAACCCTATTCAAAAACGATGGTGGAGCTGATCGGGATCGAACCGACGACCTCCTGAGTGCGATTCAGGCGCTCTCCCAAACTGAGCTACAGCCCCACATGTCGGTTGGCAACGGCTGCTAACTTCCCTGCGGCGGGCAACATTCCATCATGGCCGCTTCGCCTTTCGCAAGAGCTCCGCGAAGCGCGCGTCGCCGCGCAGGGAATCGACGGCGGGATCGACGTTGAGGTAGACGAGATAGCCCGCGCGTTCCTCGCACGCTTTCTCGAGCGACGCGAAGGCGCGCTCGAAGTCGCCGAGGCCGATGTGCACGAGGGCGATCGCGTACGACGAGACGTAGCGGTTGCGAGCGATCTCTTCGAGCTCTGCGAGAACGGAGCGCGCGCGATCGACTTCGCCGGCGACTCCGGCGGCGTGGCTGATCGCTGCGAGCACCTTCGACGAACGGCCCGCGTGCTCGAGCTCGGCGATCGCGCCGGAGAGATCGCCCGTCTGCTCGAGTGCGAGGCCGAGCAGAAAACGTCCCCATGAGAAATCGGGATCGAGCTCGAGTGTCGCTCGATACTGGCGGATCGCGCCGTCGTAGTCGCGCGCGAAGTAACGCACCCATCCGATGTCTGCGCTGATCGCGAGCGACAGCGGATCGAGCTCGTGCGCGATTGCCATCTGCTCGGCCGCATCGTCGAATCGCGACGCCTCGCAGAGATGCAGCGCGAGCCAGTGGCGCGCCGTCGGATAGTCTTTGTTCAGCGCGCATGCGTGACGAAAATCGCGCTCTGCCTCCGGCCAATCCCAGTCGTAGAAACGCCGCACGAATGCCAGCGTCGTCTGCGCTTCGACCAGCGTTGGATCGATCGCGAGTGCGCGCTGCGCTGCGGCCTTCGCGCGCGGCATCGTCTCGCGCGGCGACAACAGCTCGAACGCCGCCGCGCCCATCAGCGCGTACGTATCCGCAAGCCCGGCGTACGGCAGCGCGTACACCGGATCCTGCTCGATCGCGCTCTCGAAGTGATCGATCGCTTTCTTGAATCCTTCTTCGGTGCGCTTGTTCCAGTAGAACCGGCCTTTGAGATACGACTGATACGCGGCCGGATCGTGCGTGAAGCGCTTCTTGAGTTTCTTCTCCTGCTCGCCCGTCAGCGCGACGCGCAGGTTCTCCGAGATCTGCAACGCGATCTCTTCCTGCACTTCGAAAATATCCGCGAGCTTGCGGTTGTACGTCTGTCCCCACACCTGACGGTTGTCGACAGCGTCGACGAGCTCGCAGCCAACGACGAGCGTGTCGCCGCGCAGCACGACGCGTCCCGTCACGACCGATCGCACATCGAGCTCGCGCGCGATGTCGCGTGTGGCGACGTCCTTCGACTTGTACCGAAACGCCGTTGCGCGCGGAACGACGCGCAGCTTCGGCAGACTCGAGAGGCTGTTGATGACCGCTTCGGCGATGCCGTCGCCGAGGTATTCGAGCGACGCGTCGCTGCTCTGATTGACGAACGGCAGCACGACGACGCCGCTGAGAATTTTCGTGCGCCGCGACGGCTCCTTCTTCGCACGCGTCACGCCGCTCAGAAGGCCGCGCAGTGCGAGCGCGAGATCGCGCGCGGACTTGTATCGCGACGCCGGTTCTTTTTCGAGACAGGTGACGATGATGGAGTCGAGCTCAGACGGAAACGATCGCGTTGAAAGTCGCGGAGCGTCTTCGCGCAGCACAGCCATCGACGTTTCGATCGCGCTGTCGCGCGCGAACGCGCCGTTGCCGGTGAGCATCTCGAACATCACGCAGCCGAGGGAGAAGAGGTCGCTCGCCGGCTCGGCCTTTTGCGCACGCAACTGTTCGGGCGCCATGTAGCCAATCGTGCCGACGACCATGTTCGGCGTCGACTCCGTCGATGCGCTCGCGGAGTGCGCGAGTCCGAAGTCAAGGATCTTCACCGGTCCGTCCGACGTGATGAAGAGATTTTCCGGCTTGAGATCGCGATGGATGATGCCCTTCGCGTGCGCAGCCGCGAGTCCGTCGGCAACTGCGGCAGCGATGTCGACAACCTCGCGCCACGGAAGGGTGCCGCGCGCAAGGCGGCTGCGCAGCGATTCTCCTTCGAGCAGTTCCATGACGGCGAACGTGATGCCGTTCTCCGATCCGAAATCGAAGATCGAAAGGATGTTCGCGTGGCTGAGGGATGCGACGGCGCGAGCCTCGCGCATGAATCGATCGACAGCGTCCTGATCGGAGACGAGCTCGCGCGCGAGCACCTTTACGGCGACATCGCGCCCGAGGCGCGGATCATTCGCGCGATAGACCTCGCCCATGCCGCCGTGGCCGAGCGTGCCGATGATCTTGTAGTGCCCGAGGGATGACCCGGACCCGATTGTGGACATGGAATTCGAGTTTATCCCGAACGCAAAGCGGAGGGATCTCGGGTTATCCCGCGCTTTCGTTGGACGGCGGGCAGCCCGCCGCATGTTTCAAGGGCGGCGGGCTATAAGCCCGCCGTCCGGGTGGTGGCGAGCGACGCGGCGACTTCCTCGTCACCGAGATGCAACTGTTCCTGCGGATGCGCGAAGTAGTAGCCCTGCAGCAGATCGATGCCGAGCTCGCGGCACACCTCGTACTCCTCCACGGTCTCAATCCCCTCGGCGAGCGTCTTCGCGCCGATCTTTCCGCCGAGGTCGACGAGCATCGCCACGAGATCCTGCTTGATCCGCTCGTCCGCGAGCGTGGAGACGAGCCCCTTCGTGATCTTCAGGTAATCGGGCGCGAGCGCGGCGATCGCTTCGAGCGATGCGTAGCCGGACCCGGCGTCGTCGATCGCGACTTCGATCCCCTTCTCGCGAAACTCGTTGAGGCGCTCGCGGAAGACGGCGTAATCCTCGATCGCGGCGCGCTCGGTGAGCTCGAACACGAAGTGACCGCGATGCTCCGCGAAGAACGACACCATCTCGTGAATGCGGAACTCCGACTCGCCGAACATCTCCGCCTCGAGGTTGAGCAGAAACTTGCGATCCTGCAGATCGACTTCGCGCAGACGCCGCAATGCGTTCTCGAGTGCGATCGCCTCGAGCGCCCACGACAACTTCGCCTCGCGCGCAAACGAGAACAGCATGTCGGAGTTGCGGAACGACGAGGTCGCGGAGCCGCGCGTGAGGATTTCGTAGCCGAACACCGAAACATCGCGTGCGCGTACGATCGGCTGGAAAAATGTCGTGACGCGCTTGCGGCGAATGATGTCGCGCAGCTCGCGCGTAAGCTGCTTCTTGCGCTGCTGCTCCGCGCTGCGCACGGCATCCGCCGCGGTTTGAATCCCGAAATAGATCTGCCGCTCGAGACGAATCTGCGGACGGTAATCGACACGCGTCGCGCCGACGAAAAACCCGATCTGTCCTGTTTGCAGCTTCGGGAAGCGCTCGAGCATCGCGCCGACGAGCTTGAATCGCACGTCGTTCGCCATCGCATCGAACGAGCCTTCCTGCGTGCTGTCGCGGCCGCGCGTCTCGAAGAAGACGACGAAGCTCGTGCCGCCGGCGCGCGCGCACGTCACAACCGCGTTCGACAACCGATCGCGCGTTTCCAGCCGAATCCGCTCGCCGACGCGTCGGAGGAATTCGTCGAAGAACGCCCAGCCATACTCCGCTTCGATCGACTCGAACTGCTCGATGTCGACGAAGAGGATGCCGACTTCTCCCTGCTCGATGAGCAGCTCCTTCACGCGATCGAGCGCGAGCGGCATCGTCGGCAATCCGGTCGTGCGATCCGTGAGCAGCGCTTCGAGCGCGGAGCGCCCCGCCTGCGTTTGCTCCGTGCGCTGTTCCGGCACGCGCTCGATGAGCGTCTGAATGCGGCGCACCACTTCATCGCGATTGAACGGCTTGACGAGGTAGTCGTCGGCGCCGACCTGCAATCCGGTGAGGCGATCCTTCACATCGCCGCGCCCGGTGACGAGCACGACCGCAATCCCGGACGTCCGCTGCACGGCCTTGAGCGCCTGGCACACTTCCCAGCCGCTGCGCTTCGGCATGATCACGTCGAGCAGGACGACGTCGGGGCGGTACTTCTGCGCGATCGAGAGCGCCTCTTCGCCGTCGCCCGCCGTGAGGAACTCGCAATCGAGCGGAC
>DATKFO010000308.1:0-4453 GCA_035544355.1 Thermoanaerobaculia bacterium | reverse complement strand
GGTGCTCGACTTCGGCATCGCGAAGCGCGTCGGCGTCGAGACTACCGGCTCGAATGATCCGACCGCGTTCATGACGCAGCAGGGATTGATCGTCGGCACCGTCCACTACATGTCGCCCGAGCAAGCTCTCGGCAAAGAAGTCGACGCGCGAACCGATATTTTTTCGCTCGGCGTCGTGTTGTACGAAGCGACGACCGGCAAGCTGCCGTTTCGCGGCGAGACCGTGACGGAAACGATCACGCAGATCATTCGCGACGAGCCCGAGCCGCCCGCGCACGTGAACCGCGAAGTCTCCGGCGCGCTCGACTCGATCATTCGGAGATGTCTGCGCAAAGATCGCGATCTTCGTTTCGCAACCGCGGCCGATCTCGCGAAGGCACTCGAAGCGCAGATGGTCGTCGCACCGACGGCGCCGTACACCGCGCCGCAGCAGCCATCGGCCGCGGACGCGCCGACCGTTGCGCGAAAAGTTTCCGCGCGGCCGACGCTGATCGAGAGACCGCAACCGAAACGCAATTACCGATGGGCGATCATGGCCGTAACGGTGGCCGTCGCGGCTGCGATCGCTGGTTTGCTCGCGTGGAAGCGCACGCCTGCGGAGCCAGTGCCAGTTACGCAGACTGTTGCGCCGACAACGACCACCGCAGCACCGCCACCACCCGCGCCTGCGACTTCATCGGTCACGGTGATCGAAACGCCGCAGCCGGCGACGACGACCGTTGCGCCGCCGCCGCGTCCCGCTCCCGCGCCGGCACCTGCGAGATCCGCGTATCAGTTGTACGACGAAGGACTCGCGCGCCTCGCCGAAGGCGACGGCCGCGCCGCGCACGATTTGTTCATCGACGCCGTCGATCTCGAGCCGCACCTCGCGCGAGCGCACATGCGCCTCGGCGAGATGGCGCTGTTCATCCGCGATCGCGAAGGCGCGCGGCGCGAGCTCAATCTCGCGCTCGACGATCAGAATCAACTCTCGGAGCGCGAGCGGAGGTTGTGCGAGCTCGGCCTCGCGATCCTCGATCGGAACCGGCCGCGCGCGCAGCAGCTCGTCGATCAGTTGCTGGCGGTCAATCCGAACGATCCCGACGTGATGCGCTTCCGCCGCGAGTTTGCGGAAGACAACGAGCCGCAACCGATGCGCCCGCGCCCGTTCCGCCGGTTCCCGCGACGACCATGACGATGCTCGATCCGCTCGCGCTCGCACGACAGCTCATCGACATCCCCTCGCCGACCGAAAGCGAGCACGACGTCGGCGTTTTTCTCGACGACACGCTCACGCGGCTCGGATTCGCAACGCGCCGTCACGCCGTCACGAGCGGGCGCTTCAATCTCTACGCCTCCGCCGGCGGACGGCCGCGCGTCGTCCTCAACTCGCACATCGACACCGTCCCGCCGTGGTTCGCGTCACGCGAAGACGACGAGCATCTCTACGGCCGCGGCGCGTGCGATACGAAGGGCGTGATCGCCGCGATGATCGCGGCGGGCGAGCGATTGCGCGCGCGCGACATTCACGATTTCGCGTTTCTCTTCGTCGTCGGCGAAGAAACCGACTCGATCGGCGCGAAGACTGCCAACGTCGAATTCCAAGATCTCGGATCCGAGTTCGTCGTCGTCGGCGAGCCAACCGAATCGACGTTCGCGCGCGCGTCAAAGGGCG
Source organism: Thermoanaerobaculia bacterium (assembly GCA_035544355.1). Classification (GTDB taxonomy): domain Bacteria; phylum Acidobacteriota; class Thermoanaerobaculia; order Gp7-AA8; family Gp7-AA8; genus DATKFO01. The sequence goes on along the minus strand of DATKFO010000308.1, from coordinate 2,799 downwards.
CGTTCACCTGCACCGTGCATTTCGACGGCGTCGCCGCGCACTCCGCCTATCCGCACCTCGGCGACTCCGCGATCAACAAGATGGTCAACGCGATCCGCGAGATCAACGACGCCGACTGGGGCACGCACGAAGTCCTCGGCAAATCGACCGTGAACGTCGGCGTCGTGCGCGGCGGATTCAAACCGAACATCATCCCCGCCGAAGCGGAGTGCGACATGATCTTCCGCCTCGTCACGACGCCGGAAGACGTGCAGCATCGCGTCGAACAAATCGTTGCGCCCTACGGCGGCCGCCTCACGGTTGCGCGCGGCAATCCGCCGCAATTCATGATCGTGCCCGAAGGCCAGAAGTCCGCGGTCGTCGCGTTCAACACCGATGTGCCATGGCTCGGCAACCTCGGCAAACCGCTGCTGTTCGGCCCAGGCTCGATCCTCGACGCGCACGGCGCGAACGAAAAAATCCGAAAGCGCGATTTGCTCGATGCGGTTGCGACGTACGAAGAGATGGTGATCTCGCTGTTGCAGGGACGCGTGTCGTGAACGAATTGCTAAGCCGTCTCAAGATGTGGCACAGACACTCCTGTCTGTGCGCACTCGGGACGCCAGAGCCCAACGTGCATCGGCTCATGCCGCGCGGGGCGCACAGACAAGAGTGTCTGTGCCACATTTTGGACGGGTCCAAAGCCTCGCGCTTACGCTCGTTCTCCTCGCGTCGGTCTCCTCCCACGCCGCCACACTCGTGCTCCTCCCGTTCGACAACTTCAGCGCGTCGAACGGCGCACGCGGCGAGATCGCGAAGCGGATGGAAACCGCGCTCACCTCGCGCGGGTGGACGGTCGTGAGCGGCGACGCGATCGAGCCGTTGCTCGAGAAGGAACGCGTCCGCTATCTCGATTCACTCAGCAATGACATCCGCGCACGCATCCTCGCGCAAACCAACGCAAGCGCGATCGTTTCCGGCTCGATCTACACATGGGTCGACGCGCGTGAATCGATCGTCGCCCTCTCCGCGCGCATGACGAACGCGGACGGCACGCTCGCGTGGGGCGACGTCGCCGGACTCGCATCACGCGACACCGAGCGCATCCTCGGCTTCGGTAGAAAATCGACCGCGGCCGCGATCGCAGACGACGCTGTGGTGCAGCTCCTCGAACACTTCCCACGCGCAAGCGAAAACGCGAAGCGCGTGAACGGTCCGCGCAAGCCGATGTTCCGCAGCGGACCCGCATCGTTTCGCGATTCCGAGGTGAAAACGACGACGAACCTCGTCTGCGTGCTTCCCTTCGACAACAACTCCAAAATCCCCGAAGCGGGACGCGTCGTGCTCGACGTGCTCGGCGTGCGTCTCGCGGCGGAGAGCGGCTTCGACGTCGTCGAGCCGGCACTCGTGCGGCAAGCGGCGCTCGAAGCGGGCATCGCGTCGTTTCGCGGCATCAGCACCGACGACCTCGCGAAGCTCGCGGAAAAAGTCGGAACATCTTTGTTTTTGCGCGGCACGATCTACGACTACATCGACTCCGGCTCGCCGCAACTGCAAATCGAATTCTCACTGCTCGACGTCCGCACGCAACGCGTGCTCTGGGCGTCGCATCACGCGCGCAAAGGAAGCGACTACGTCGGATTCCTGATGCTCGGCGCGGTCTCGAACGCCGTCTCGCTCACCGATCACGTCATCGCCGAAATGCTCACGAAAGGCTCGAAATGAAAAAACTCCTGATCGCCGCAACGCTGCTGGTCGCCACGTCCGCACTGGCGACGAATCTCGCGACCGTCAACGGCGAGACCGTGACCAGCGACGATCTCGTCGCCGCATTCGTCGCGCGCCACAGCGGCCACGCGAAATTTCTCGGAGGCGAAATCGAAGCGCGCCGCTTCCTCGACATCCTCATCGACGAGCGCCTCATCGTGCAGGAGGCCTACAACCTCGGCATCGACGAAGAGCAGGACGTCGTCGCGCGCGTCGCCGATTTCGAAGCACGCAAAGCGAGCGACTACCTCGTCTGGCAGGAGATCGAAGAAAAAGCGCGACCAACTCCTGAACAAGTCCGCGAAGTCTGGACGCGCGATCTCGGCTTCTACGTGCAGGCGCGGCAGATCGTCGTCGCGACGCGCGCCGAAGCGGAGGAAATTCGCGAAGGCTTGCTGCACGGAGGCGACGTCGAATTCTTCGCGCGCACTTGCTCCGCCGCTGATTCGCGTCGCAACGGCGGCGCGATCGTCGCCGCGTGGGGCAACTTCACGCCCGAATGGGAACGCGTCGTCTTCGCGCTGAAACCGGGCGAGCTGTCGCCAGTCATCGAAACGCGCGACGGCTTCGAGCTGGTGCTCGTCGACGACCGCGTCGAAACGAAACCGCCCGAGTTCGAAAAAATCTCGCAGCAGATCGAATCGACCCTGCGCCAGCGCGGACTCGAAGAACGCAAACGCGTGTTCAGCGACGAGCTCTGGACGAAATACCACGCGACGATGCAGCTGACCGATTTCACGAACCCCGGCGCGATCGTCGCGACGTGGGACGGCGGCGGCAGCATGGCGCTCAAAGACGCGCTCACTCGGGGCGAGCTGCACATGCTTTCGCGACTGCCGCCGCGCCGCGCGCGCTTCGAGATCGAGTCGCGTATCCGCGCGAGCGTGAATGGTCCGCTCGTCGCGCTCGAAGCGAAGGCGCGCAAAACCGCAGACGATCCCACGGTCGCGAAGGCCATCGACAAATACCGCGAGGCGGCGATGCAGACCGTGCTCTTCCGCGAGCACATCTATCGCGACGCCACCGTCACAGACGACGAAGCGCGCGCGTACT
>DATKFO010000307.1:0-4169 GCA_035544355.1 Thermoanaerobaculia bacterium | reverse complement strand
TGGTTGGTCCGCCCGGCGTGATCGTCGCGGCCGGATTCGGATTCACAGTGACCGTCGTCGGAGCGGACGTCGCGCTGCAGCCGCTCGCGTTCGTGACCGAGACGGTGAACGTGCCAGATGCATTCACGGTGATCGCTTGCGTCGTCGCGCCGTTCGACCAGATGTACGACGTCATTCCGGCCGGTGCGTCGAGCGTGACGCTGCCGCCTGCGCAGAACGTGGTTGGTCCGCTCGGTGTGATCGTCGCGGTCGGCGTCGGATTGACGGTGACGGTCGTGGGCGCCGAAGTTGTCGTGCAGCCGGCCGCGTTCGTGACGGCGACGGTGAACGTGCCGGATGTCGTGACGAAGATCGACTGCGTCGTCGCGCCGTTCGACCATAACCAGCTATTGCCTGCATTGGCGGTGAGGGTTACTCCACCGCCGGAGCAGAACGTCGTCGGACCGGACGGCGTGATCGTCGCGGTGGGCGTCGACACGTTCACGTTGACGCTGTTCGAGACGTTCGGGCAGCTCGTGACGAAGACTGTGACGCCGAGCGTGATCGGATCGACGGCGCCGGCATCGAAGGTGATGATGTTGCTCGTCGTCGAGCCGACGATCGTGCCGTTGTTGATCGTCCACGCGTACGTCGCGGTTGGAACGGCGGGGGTCGATGCGGTGTGGCCGGTGGAATTCGCGCAGACCGTCGCTGGTGCGGTGATCGGCGGAGTGGTGGGGCAGCCGACGACGCCGACGTTCACGCTGCTCGAGTCGTTCGCATTGCTCGCGTCGGGAGTGGTCGTGCTGACGGTGGCGGTGTTCGTGACCGTGGTGCCGGTCGACGGCGCGACGACGTTGATCGTGATGCTCGGCGCGTTGCCCGGTGCGAGCGGTCCCATCGTGCAAGTGACGGTCGACGTTCCGCTGCACGACCAGCCGGAGCCCGATGCATTCGAGAACGTGACGCCTGCGGGGAGCGTGTCGGTGACGGTGACGTCGTTCGCGGTGCCGGCGCCGACGTTGCTGACCGCGAGTGTGTAGAAGTACGGCGAGCTCGTCGGAACGGTCGACGCCGACGCGGTTTTGGTGATCGCGAGATCGGGCGCGGGCGTGACGGTGAAGTTGCTCGCGCTGTTCGTCGTGCCGACGGCGTTGTTGATGCCGATGACGCCGGTCGTCGCGCCCGCGGGCACGGTGGCAGTAATCACGCCGTTAGTGACGACGGTGAACGCCGACGCGACGCCGTTGAACTTCACGAAATTCGTCGAGAAGAAGTTCGCGCCGTTGATCGTGACGAGCGTGCCGACGGGTCCGGAGCCCGGCGAGAAGCTCGTGATCGTCGGCGCGGAGCCGGGATTGATGTTCGTCGTCTCGGTGTCGGTGTTGTTCGCGGTGTTCGGATCGGGTTGATCGCTGCTGACGGTGCCGCTCGCGGTGAGTTGTCCGACAGCCGTCGGCGTGACGACGATCGTCGCGCTGCGCGAGTTGCTCGCGGGAAGATCGCCGGCCCAGTTGCACGTGACGACGCCTGCGCTCGGCGCGCCGCAGACGCCGCCCGAGTTTCCGGTCGCGGAGACGAATGTCGCAGGCGTGGGGAGCGTGAACGCGAGCGCGACGTTCGTGGCCTTCGAACTGCTCGCGTTGAAGATGTTCGCGGTGTATGTGACGTTGCCCGCGGCGAGCGTGCGCGGATCGGGGCTGTCGGAGATCGTGAGCTGCAGATCGATCGACGCGTTGACCGTCGTGTTCTGTGAACCGGTGTTGTTGGCGTTGTTGGGATCGGGTTGGTCGCCGCCGACGGTGGCGCTCAGCGTCATCGTGCCGCCGGCAGTCGGCGTGACGGTGATCGTCGCCTGTCGACCGTTGAACGCGTTCAGATCGCCGGCCCAGTTACAGGTCAGCACGCCTGCGCTCGGCGCGCCGCACGTGCCGCCGGAGTTCGCGGTTGCGGAAACGAATGTCGACGATGCGGGGAGCGTGATCGTGAGGAACGTGTTCGTGGCTTTCGACGTGCTGTCGTTGATGGTGTTGACGAAATACGTGACGTCGCCGGTGCCAAGCGTGATCGGGTCTGGTGTGTCGCTCACGCTGCTCACGCGGAGATCGATTTGCGCGTTGACGGTTGTCGATTGCGAGAGCGTGTTGTCGGAGTTGTCGGGATCGGGTTGATCGCCGCCGACGGTTGCGCTCAGCGTCATCGTGCCGCCCGCGGTGGGCGTGACCGTGATCGTCGCTTGTCGTCCGTTGAACGCGTTCAGATCGCCGGCCCAATTGCACGTGAGCACGCCGGCGCTCGGTGCGCCGCATGTGCCGCCGGAGTTCGCGGTTGCGGAAACGAATGTCGACGACCCTGGAAGCGTGATCGTGACGAACGTATTCGTCGCCTTCGACGTGCTGTCGTTGATGGTGTTGACGAAGTAGGTGACCGAGCCGGTGCCGAGGGTGATGGGATCGATGGAGTCGCTGATGCTGCTGACGCGGAGATCGATCTGCGCGTTGACGGTCGTCGATTGCGAGAGGGTGTTGTCGGAGTTGTCGGGATCGGGTTGATCGCCGCCGACGGTTGCGGACAGCGTCATCGTGCCGCCGACGGTCGGCGTAACGGTGATCGTCGCTTGTCTGCCGTTGAACGCGTTCAGATCGCCGGCCCAGGAGCAGGTGAGGACGCCCGCGCTCGGCGCGCCGCACGTGCCGCCGGAGTTTGCGCTCGAGGAGACGAACGTCGCGGTTGCGGGGAGCGTGATGGTGACGAAGGTATTCGTCGCTTTCGACGTGCTGTCGTTGATGGTGTTGATGAAGTACGTGACGTCGCCGGTGCCGAGCGTGATCGGATCGATCGAATCGCTGATACTGCTGACGCGGAGATCGATCTGCGAGTTGACGGTTGTCGATTGCGAGAGGGTGTTGTCGGAGTTGTCGGGATCGGGCTGATCGCCTCCGACCGTTGCGGACAACGTCATCGATCCGCCAACGGTCGGCGTGACGGTCACCGTCGCCTGTCGTCCATTGAACGCGTTCAGATCGCCGGCCCAGCTGCACGTGAGCACACCGGCGCTTGGCGCACCGCACGTGCCGCCGGAGTTCGCGCTCGACGAGACGAACGTCGCGCTTGCGGGGAGCGTGATGGTGACGAACGTGTTCGTGGCCTTCGACGTGCTGTCGTTGATGGTGTTGATGAAGTAGGTGACCGAGCCGGTGCCGAGGGTGATCGGATCGATGGAGTCGCTGATGCTGCTCACGCGGAGATCGATCTGGGAGTTGACGGTCGTCGATTGCGAGAGCGTGTTGTCGGAGTTGTCGGGATCGGATTGATCGCCGCCGACGGTCGCCGATAGCGTCATCGTTCCGCCGGCTGTCGGCGTGACGGTCACCGTCGCTTGTCGTCCGTTGAACGCGTTCAGGTCGCCGGCCCACGAGCAGGTGAGAACGCCGGCGCTCGGCGCGCCGCAGGTGCCACCGGAGTTCGCGCTCGACGAGACGAACGTCGCGCTCGCGGGGAGCGTGATGGTCACGAACGTGTTCGTGGCCTTCGACGTGCTGTCGTTGATGGTGTTGATGAAGTAGGTGACGTCGCCGGTGCCGAGCGTGATCGGATCGATCGAATCGCTGATGCTGCTGACGCGAAGATCGATCTGCGCATTCACCGTCGTCGATGCCGACGCGGTGTTGTTCGCGCCGTTCGTGTCGGATTCGTTCGACGTCACGGTCGCGATCGCGCTGAGCGTGCCGCCCGTGGTCGGTGTCGTGTCGACGCTCATCGAGCGGCCGTTGAATGCGGCGACGCTCGCCCATGTGCACGTCACGGTCTGTGAAACCTGGTTGCACGTGCCGCCCGAGTTCGCGCTGAAGGAGCCGATCGTCGAGGACGCCGGCGCGGTGAGCGCGGCCTGCACGTTCGTCGCGCCATTGCCGCTGTTGTTCGTGACGTTGACGGTGTAGCCGATGTTGCCGGTGCCGAGCGTGATCGGATCGGGCGAGTCGGAGACCGAAACGGTCATGTCGACTTGTGCGAGCGCAGCGGTGGACACGAACAACACGGCGAGCAGCGCGTAAACGCGCCGCGAAGACGTTGCCTGCATATGAGGGCTCTCCCGGTGAGTCTCGATTCTACCTATTGTGATCGGAAGGGGAGGAACGTTTCACGGCTGAGGTTGCGAGTTGCAGGGTGGCAGAGTGGGCAGAGTTGCG
>DATKFO010000306.1:0-2403 GCA_035544355.1 Thermoanaerobaculia bacterium | reverse complement strand
GCGCGGGCTCGGGCTCGGGCACGAGATGGTTCATAACGTGAGTTCCATCTCGATTTGCCGGATGAGATGTTTCGCGCCTTTGGCGCGTAGAAATTTCTCCATTCCTTCGTCGCGCGCGTCGGCGTTGAGAATGCGCAGCGGTTTTTGCGCGATCGCGGCGGCGGATTCGAGGAGGCGCGTGGCGACACCGCGTCGCCGCGCTTCGCGTCGCACCGCGAGTTGTGCGAGATCGCCGGTGTTCGGGAAGAGGATGGCGTAGCCGTCTTCGTCGCCGATCGTGATGTGATCGTCTTTCGCGCGTGCAATGGAACGCGTCGAGTTTTGCCATGAGGGCTGGAAGTCCCACCACTCGTCATGTGCGGGTGTTGCGTGCGCGGCGCGCGCAGCGGCGGGATGCTCGTATGTCCAGCAATCGAGGCGACGCGTCTCTTCGAATCCTGTTGCGCGATACAACGCGGCTGCGCCGGTGTTTGGCTCGAGCACTTCGAGCACGTAGCGTGTCGCGCCGGCGTTGCGCAGAAGATCGATCGAGTGCTCGATCGTTTGGCGTGCTAGGCCGCGGCGGCGATGGGTCGGGACGACGCCCGATCCGGTGTCGTAGCCGGCGGCGTCTTCGAATCCGTTGAGCGTGAAGGCGACGATGCGATCGCCTTCGAACACTGCGGACGACAGCTCCGGTGCCCAGCCGCGGCGCGTGAACATTTCGCGCAGCACTTCGGGCTTCGGCTTCATGGGCACGAAGTAGTCGCTGAACGCGTCGAGAAATGCGCGGTGGATTTCGTCGAAGTCGTCGTGGCGCAGGGTGCGGATCATGGTTTGAAGTTTATGCCGAGCTTGTCGAGGCATCTCGGGGTGCAACGTAGGACCGGCTCTTAGCCGGTCCGGGCCGGCTGGAGAGCCGGCCCTACGTGGCATCCCGCACTTGAATCATCTGCGCGATCGCGCTCACCGCGATCTCGTACGGATGGTTCGTGCCGAGCTCGAGGCCGATCGGGCAGTGAAATTCGAGCGGCAGTCCGGCGGCGGCGACGTCGCGGTGCAGCAGGCTCGCTTTCATGTCGCTGCCGATGACGCCGACGTAGGGGAAGCGCCGCGTGCGCAGGATCTCGAGGAGGATCTCGAGGTCGGTGGCGTGGCCCATGGTCATCAGCGCGATGAATGCGTTTTCGGGAATGGTCTTGACCATCAAGGGCATGTCGGGCGCGATGATCGTGGTGAGCCGCGGCGATTTCGGCATTTTCGCGAGCCATTCTTCGCGCGGATCGATGCAAATGACGCGGCAGTCGAGATGCACGAGCAGCGTGACGAGCGCGTTCGCGACGTGGCCCGCGCCGAAGACGACGATCGTCCAGCGATGTGCGTTGTGTGCTTCGAAGTAGAGCTTGACGATGCCGCCGCAGGACATGCCGAGGTCTTTTGCGAGATTCCATTGCGCGAAGCGGGTGGGTTCGGCGATTTCGCCGCTCAGCATTTGTTTCGACTCGGCGATCGCGCGTGTTTCGACGAGGCCGCCGCCGATGGTGCCGTGATGCAGGCCCGCGCTCGTGACGATCATCTTCGCGCCGCGTCCTTGCGGCGCGCTGCCGAGCGAGTCGACGACGGTCACAGTGACGAGCGGCGTGTCGCTGGCGAGGAGCTCGTTGAGGGTCTCGAAGAAAGTCATTCGGAAAGGACTACATCGATCAGCGTTTGCTTCCGCTCGCTGCGCACGGATGCTAACGCGCGGCGCAGTGTCGCGGGCAATTCGCGCGGGTTGTCGACGCGGATGCCGGTTGCGCCGCACGCTTCCGCGATCTTCTGATGATCGACGCTGCCGCCGCCGTTCGCGACGATCGCGAGCACCGGCAGGCCGAGCGTAGTGGCAACGGACTGTGCCATCGTCGGCATGTTCGGCAGGTACGTCGTGTGATCGAGCAGCACGACGTGCGCGAGGTCGGGATTCGCGAGGAGTCCGCCGAGCGCGGAGCCGAACGCGGTGCCGCGCGCGGGCGCGAAGTACGAGTCGGCGACGCGGCGCGCGATGAGTTGCGGATCGAGATCGGTTCCGCTCCAGAGTACGCACTCGTCGTCGAACGCTTCGCCGATGCAGTACGCGAGGAACGTGCGCGTGATGCCGTTCTTCGCGGCGTCGCCGATCGCGCGCGCCTGCGCCTGCTGCAACGCGCGGCGATGTTCGGACGCGTATGCGGCGTAGCGTCCCGCGATCTTGTCGCGATCGGGCTTCATCGTTTCGAGCGTCATGCAGAGTCGCCGCAGCGTGAGCGCGGGATTTCCGGCGAGCGCGAGGTCGGCCGGAAACGTGCGCGTGCGCCGCGCGGTCTGCAGCGGATCGAGCGCGATCTGGATGACGGCCGGTCCGTAACCAAGATCCGCGAACGCGGGCATCGATTGCGCGTTCGTCTC
>DATKFO010000305.1:0-2613 GCA_035544355.1 Thermoanaerobaculia bacterium | reverse complement strand
CGAAGTACGTTTCATCGGCGCTCGCTGCGGGAAGTGCGCGCACCCAGGCTGCGACCTTCGCGGCTTCGGGCGCGTCGGCGGCGTGCAGCGAGATCGTCATCGACAACGCGATCGCGAGGCGAACTGCGATTTTCATGATGCATTCAAGATTGATTGTGCGTGAGGCGAGCGCCGTGATGTGTCTCACTGTAGGGGCAGGCCGCCCCTACAGTGGCACGGGCGATTCCAGAAAGAAGCCTTGCGCGTAGCGCACGCCCAATCCGCGCAATCGCTCGATCACGTCCGCGTTCTCGACCCACTCCGCGATGCACTCGATGTTGCGGAGACGTGCGAGCTTCACGAGCGAGCCGATGATCACTTCGCTCGCGGGATCGCTCTGCAGATCGCGCACGATGCGGCCGTCGATCTTCACGTACGTCACCGGCAGCTCCTGCAGATACGCGAAGCTCGCGACGCCGGCGCCGAAGTCGTCGAGCGCGAGATCGAATCCGCGCGCGCGCAGTGCGGTCATCGCGTCGACGGCCTGGCGCAAGCGGTGGATCATCACGGTCTCGGTGACTTCGAGGCAGAGCTGGCGCGGATCGATTCCGTAGCGCTCCTGCAGCGCGACGACGTCGCCGTAGAACGACGGATCGTTCAGCGTCGAGCCGGAGACGTTCACGCTGAGTTTCAGCTCTTTGTTGCCGTTCGATCCGAGATGGCGGCACGCCTGCTCGAGCACCCAGCGATCGATGCGATCCATGAGGCCGAAGCGCTGTGCGACGGGGAGGAACTCCGCGCTCGTGCGCACGCTGTCGTTCGTTGCGAGGCGCAGCAGCACTTCGTGAAAGTTCGTCGGCGTGCTCGAGGTGATGTCGGCGATCGATTGGCGATACAAAAGCAACGCGCCGTTTTGCATCGACTGCTCGAGTTGCGAGACTTCCTGAATCGCGGTGTGCCAGCGCAGCATCGCTTCGTCGCGCGGCAAATACACGTGCGATCGATGGCGCCCGTTTTCTTTCGCGACGTAGCACGCGACGTCGGCGCGTCCGAGTACGGCGTCGGCGGTGTCGCCGCCTTCGGCGGGGAAGAACGTGATCCCGATGCTCACGCCGACGGTGAAACTCATGCTGGCGAAGCGAAATCGATAGCGCGCCGTCGCGTCGTGCAATGCATTCGCGACGGCGAGTGCTTCATCGTTCGTTGCGTCGAAGAGGATGCAGGCGAACTCGTCGCCGCCGAGGCGTGCGAGGCTGGCGTTTGGCGGGACTGCGTGGCGAAGTTGAGACGCGAGCTCTTGCAGCATGCGATCGCCGGCCATGTGACCGCACGTGTCGTTCACGAGCTTGAACTGATCGAGATCGAGATAGAGCAGCGCGTGTGCGGAGGAAGGTCCGCTCGTGACGGCGCGCTGCAATCGCACTTCGAGCTCGTGACGGTTGTCCATCCCGGTGAGCGGATCGCGGTGCGCGAGGTCGTAGAGCCGTTTCGCTGATTTTTCGCGCTCGCCCCAGACGACGGCGAGGATGTAGCCGGTGACGGTGGCGGTGCCGACGAAGACGACGCGGATCATCGCGTTGATGCGGCCGTGGTGCTGCAGGCCGCCGATGCCGAGAAGAATGAAGAGGAGGATCGTGCCCGATGCGGCCGCGCCCGCGACGCCTGCGACGATCGCAGTGAAGACGACGATCGGCAGCAGCAGAAACAGCGTTGCCGATGCGGGCTCGCCGATCGTCGCGATCCCAGCGCCGCTCGCGATGAGGAAGAGCGTCAGCGCGAGCCACTGGCGAAATGCGCGTCGCGTCGCGAACGGCCAGCGCCGCCATCCGAGGACGAGTGGAACGAAGATCAGCAGACTCGCGAAGTCAGACAGTCCGAACGAGATCGCGTCGGAGATGAGCTTCGGGATGTTTTGTGTTTCCACAAAAAACTCGGCGACACCGCTGATGATGCCCGCGCCGATCGCAGCGAGCAGCGCAGCTCCGACGAAGACGGCGAGGTCGCGCAGGCGCGCGAGATCGCGCGAGACGCGGAAGCGCATGACGATCGCGAGGAAGATCGCGATGACGATCAGCTCGATGGCGGTCACGAGGAGCGCAACCCACGGCGAGTGCGTGACGCGCAGGCTGATGAGAAATTGCGCGATTACGAACGCGGGCCAGAGGCGACGGCCGAAGCCCCACAGAATCGCGGCGCCGAGTCCCGTGGCGGGATAGATCAGCGACACATCGCCGCGCGGTTGCAGCATGACCGTGCCGAGGCTGAAGAGCGTCAGTGCGGCGGCAAGGGCGAGGATCGTGAGGGGATAGCGGGAGGACATGCGACGCGGCGAGTCTACGCTACGATCCGCAGCGCAATGCGCATGCGTTTAGCGGTATTCCTCGCTCTCTTCGCGACGACTGCATCGTCACAGATCCTCACCACGGAAGTGTGGGTGGGCGATCTCGCTTTCAAATCGTTCGTGGTCACGAATCTCGTGAATGTGTCGAACGATCATCCCGGCTACGACAATCAGCCGGCGTTCTTTCCCGACGGCAAGTCGCTCGTCTACACATCGCAGGTCGGCGAGCTTGTCGACACCGGCCTCGGCGTGAACGCAGTGCTCGTCGCGAATGGGACATCGACGCCGCTGCC
>DATKFO010000304.1:0-2488 GCA_035544355.1 Thermoanaerobaculia bacterium | reverse complement strand
CGCGAAAATCGGTCGTGACTGCGAGGTCGCGTCCTTCGTACAAATTCGCGAGGCCGGGCCAGGTTCCGTAGACTTTGCCGCCGCGCACGTTGCCGCCGAGGACGGTCATCACGGTGGCGTGGCCATGATCGGTGCCGCGGTTGCCGTTCTCGTGCACGGTGCGGCCGAACTCCGACATCGTGACGAGCACGACGTCGCTCATGCGCGTGCCGAGGTCTTTTGCGAATGCTGCGATCGCGTCGGAGAAGTTGCGCAGGTTGTTTGCGAGCTGACCCTCGGCGCCGCCTTCGGCTGCGTGCGTGTCCCATCCACTCACGTCCGCGAACGCGACTTCGAGTCCGACGTCGGATTTGATGATCTGCGCAATCTGCCGCAGCGAATCGGCGAGCGGTCCACGCGGATATTCACCGCTGCTCGTCGTGTCGACGGATTTCAACACGCGCGCGGCTTCGAACGTCGACGCGCCGTACATCGCTTCGAACGATGCGCTGACGTCGTTGCGAACGCCGAACTTCGCGATGTCCGTCGTCACGACGGCGTTCGCAGGTCCGGAGAGAATGCGCGGCATCTGCGACGCGATCGCGATCGCGCGCACCGGCGATTCGTTCTTGTGCGTCATCACCGCGCGCGAAAGGAATCCATCCTCGGTCGACTTCACACCGGGCGTGCCCGACTCCATGAAATCCTGCGCATCAAAATGCGAGCGCGTCGCGTCGGGACTGCCCACCGCGTGCACGATCGCGAGCGAGCGATCCTTCCAGAACGGCATCAGCGACTGCAGCGAAGGATGCGCGCCGAAGAATCCGTCGAGATCGAGCGCGTCCTTCTTGGCGATCGCGATCGACGGCCGCGCCGAGTAATACGCACGCTCGCCGTGCGGCACGATCATGTTCAAGCCATCGACCGCACCGCGCTGAAAAATCGCGACGAGCACTTTCTTGCCGCGCGTCGTGCCCGCCTGCGCCATGCGCGCGAAGACGGACGGCGTGAGCGCGCTCCCCACAAGCGCGATTCCTGTCGATTTGAGGAAGAGTCTTCTGTTCATTGTTTTTGAAACTCCGGGCTGCCCAGCACCATCGGATCGATCTTCGCGCTCACGCGCACGCCGGGCATCTTTCCTTCGGCGAGCGCGAGTACGAAGTTGAGGCGGTTCATCAGCGCACCGCTGTTCGTCCACGCGTCGGAACGATCGGAGTAGCCGGTCGGCGGTTGTGCGAAGTAGAGCGGCTCGCCGATTTTCTGCAGCTCGCGTGCGAGCGGCAGCGGGTCTTCGATCTTCGCGCCCGCCGCGCGCACCGCGGAGATCGCGTACTCGAACGGCGATTTCACTTTCGCGCGAATCATCGCGGGATCGGAGAACTCGCGGCTCGTGACGACGGCTTTCACAGTCTCGCGCAGATCGCCGCGCGTGTCGAGGAATCGCTTCGCCACGCGATCGACGAGCGCCTTCGGTGGATCGTCGGCGACGAGCCGCTGGCAGAGCTTCGTCACGATGTGATGCGCCGTTGACGAATGATTCGCAAGGAAGCGGATCATGCGCTCCCCTTCCTCCATCCCGCCGCCCGCGGCGAAGCGGATGCCGAGGACAGTTTTCGTGCCGCGGTCGTGCGCGTTGCGGCGATAGACGAAGCCGCCGGTCGCATCGCGCGGACTGGCGAGGCTCCAGCCGGTGAGCACACGCGCGAGCTCCGTGACGTCGTTCTGCGTGTAACCGCCGTCGACGCCGAGCGTGTGCAGTTCCATGAGCTCGCGCGCGTAGTTCTCGTTGATCGCGCCGTTTCGTGAACGAGCATTATCGAGATAGAACAGCATCGCCGGCGCTTTCGCGGTGGCGAGCACGAGATCATCGAAGTGTCCCCAGATGCGCGGACGAATCGTGTCGCGCTCGTAGCTCGTCAGGAGAAAGCGATCGACGCCTTTCCCCGCGAAAACGTTGAAGTGATTCATCCAGAAATCGACCATCACTTCGTTGAGCTGCCGCTCCGATTCCGCCGCGCGAAGAATTCGCTGCGCGGACAGTTCTTCGATCAACTTCCGCGGCCGTCGATCGGGCGGGATCATGCGCCGCAGCTTCGCGATCTCGTCGGGATCGTCCTTGCTCTTCCGCGCGCGCCGCGCTTCGAGCAGCGGCTTCGCGTATTGCTCGACGATCTCTTCATTCGACATCGTGAGCGTGTCGTACTGCGCGAGCCGCGCCTCGAGCACGCGATCGCTGATGCGCTCGGGATGCAGCTGCTGCTCGATCCAGCGATCGACGCCGAGCTGCAGCACGCGCTCGACGTCACCCGGACGCGCGCCGAATGCGAGGCGATTGAGCGCATGCGTCGCACGCTCGCGTTCGGTGACGGTTGCGTTGGATGCGCCGAGGAGGAGAACTGAGAAGATGAGGAGTCGCTTCATGCCGGCTTTGACGATGAAGCGGTGCTGACGTTTACGTTTAGGAGTGCGGTGGCGACGGAGCCACCGCTTTCGTATCCGGATCAGAAAG
>DATKFO010000303.1:0-2183 GCA_035544355.1 Thermoanaerobaculia bacterium | reverse complement strand
TAGGCAGAGGATGAAGCACGGGCTTCTGCAACAGCCAACTGCCCACTGCTCACCGCCAACTGGGAAGGGCGGGAGGCCCCAGCGCGTTTCTGGCGAGCGAACCTATCCGGCAGGCCGGACGTAGAACAGATCAAGTATGGCCAGTGAACCGCTTCCCGCCTCACGCTCGCTCGAACGCATCGCCGCGCTGCAGGACAACGTCGAGCGCGTGATTCGCGGTAAATCCGAGGTCGTGCAGTTTTGCATTGCTGCGCTGCTCGCGAAGGGACACATCCTGCTCGAAGACGTGCCGGGCGTCGGCAAGACGACCCTCGCGCACGCGCTCGCGCGATCGTTGTCGCTTTCGTTTCAGCGCATCCAATTCACGAGCGATCTGCTGCCGGCCGACATCGTCGGCGTGACGATCTTCAACCAGGACCAGCAGGAGTTTGAGTTCATCTCCGGCCCTGTCTTCACGAACGTGCTGCTCGCCGACGAGATCAATCGCGCGACGCCGAAATCGCAGTCCGCGCTGCTCGAAGCGATGAGCGAAGGCATGATCACGATCGAGAAGCGGCGTCTGCCGCTGCCCGATCCGTTCCTCGTGATTGCGACGCAGAATCCGGTCGAGCACACGGGCACGTATCCGCTGCCGGAATCGCAACTCGATCGCTTTCTGATGAAGCTGACGATCGGCTATCCGAATCCGACAGATGAAAAGAAATTGCTGCGCGCGGGCGGCGCGCAAGACGCGCTCGAGCATCTCGAAGCGGTGCTCGACGGCGATGAAGTGCGCGATCTGCAGCAGCGCGTCGCGACGGTGCACGTCAGCGAAGCGCTCGTCGAGTATCTGATGACGATCGTGCAGACGACGCGCACGCACGCAGAAATCGCCCTCGGCGTCTCCACGCGCGGCGCGCTGACGTACTTCAAAGCGTGTCAGGCGCTGGCGATGGTCGGCGGTCGCGACTTCGTGATCCCCGAGGACATCAAACGGCTCGCTGGTCCCGTGCTGTCGCACAGAATTCTGATGAAGGACCGGCGTATCGCGCGCGCGGATTTTTCGCCCGAGGCGAGGTTCATCGCGCGCATCGTGAACGAGATTCCGGTGCCGAGATAGGAATGAGGACTGGGGACTGAGGACTGAGATGAGCGCCGCTGTCCCCACGCAGTCCTCAGTCCTCATTCCTCATTCCTTCGCATTCAACGGCGTCGTGCGCTTCACGAAAGTCGGCACGACGTACCTCCTCACCACGCTCGTCATCGGCTTCGCTGCGCTGAACACGGGCAACAACGCGCTCTACATCGGCTTCACGTTCCTCCTCGGATCGCTGATGCTCTCCGGCCTCGCGTCGAAGGGCGGCCTCAAACATCTCGAGGTCGAGATCAGCGGCGTCGACGAGGCGTGGGCGGGACAGCCGGCGCACGGACGCCTTCGCATCCACAATCGCTCGAAGATCTGGAACGTGCGCGACATCGTGATCGTGTCCGATGAGCTCGCGCAGCCGGTGCTGATTCCGCTGCTGATGCGGAAGAGCGAATCATTCTTCGACGTCGAGTTTCTCTTCCAGCGCCGTGGTCGCGTCGAGTTGAAGAAGCTCGATTTCTACACGCGCTATCCGTTCGGTTTCTTTTTGAAAAAGAGACGGCTGCGCGTGTCGAGCGAAGTGATCGTGTTCCCGCGCCTGCTCGATGAGCGCGTATCGCGCGAGCGCTTCCGACTCGTCTCCGGCGAGCAGGTCCCGGCCGGGCGCGCGGGTGCGGGTACCGAAGTGCATTCATTTCGTGAATACGTGCGCGGCGATTCGCTGCGTCACGTGCACTGGAAAAAATCCGCGAGCCTCGGCCGCTGGATCATGAAACAGACCGAGCTCGAAGCCGCGCGCGCGGTGCACGTCGTCGTCGATCCGTACAAGCCGCGCGGTGTCGAGGACGATGTGTTCGAAGAGATGATCAGCGAAGCAACGACGCTCGTGTGGGATGCGGTGCGCCGCGGACTCGACGTGCTGCTCTCGATGCCGCGCGTCACGCTGCGCGCGAGCGAAGCGCAGAGCGCGGAGCCGTTGTTCCGCGCGCTCGCGCTGATCGAGCCATCGCACGAACAAGTCGAGCAGATGGTGGATCGCAACTCAGCGGTGTTTTCGTTGGCCGCCGGCCGTTCGCCGTCGGCCGAAGAACGGGACCACGGCCAGCAGCAAACGGCG
>DATKFO010000302.1:0-6299 GCA_035544355.1 Thermoanaerobaculia bacterium | reverse complement strand
AGCGCCCGGCACTGCTCCTGTCACCAAAAGGCCGTAGAAGCTCAGCGGCTGGACGTCGTAAGGAGTCAGCGTCAGGTCGAACGCAAAAATCGGATACGCGAGATCGGTCCAGAGTGTCACGTGGACGATTCGCATCGCGTTCGAGACATTCGTGATCGTCACGAGCGTATCTCGCGGCGCCGCCCCCCCACCGTCGATCTGAACCTGGAAGTACGGCAGCAGCAGCGTCGCCGCCGGCGCCACCGAGATGTCGCAGGAGTCGTCATTCCGGATCGTCTGCGCACCCATGGGCAATGCGGCGATGAGCAGGCATGCTGTGAGCAGGGATTTCATTGTGCCGGTCCGATCGTCGCCGGAAGATCCGGCCGCGCGGAACATCCATTGCCAAGTGCAACTGCGTCGAACGCGACGGAAAACCGTCCCTCCGCGAACATCGTCGCCACGACCCACGTCTGCGGCGTCGTCGTGGGCTCCGTCGCATTGATGTACATCCAGCCACTGGTGTCGCCGCTGGTGAGCGCCGGATAGACGGACGTGTTCGACGATTTCGTTCGCGACGTGATGGGCTGCTTCCACGACGGCAGCGGACAGGTACAACCACCCCAGAACAGTCGAATGAACGCGTTCTCGCGTGAATCGAACCTCACGACCTCCTGCGTTTCCGCGTCGTTCTTCCTGTATTGAGCACAGGTGGGCGACCGGCCCGCGGTACTTTGCCGCCAGACGATGAATTGCGAGTCGAATCCCGATGCCCCTCCTTCGATATATCGAGCGGCAAAGGCAGCCGGAAGCGGTTGACGGCGATCGATGTGCGGCGTCGATTCAGGCGTATGAATCTCATAGAACGTGCGTGGCAGGTGGGTTGGCGCACCGGCGGGGAATCCCGCGGGAATCGCACGAATGTGAACGAGCGGCGATCCGGCGGCATAGTTCCCCGTGACCGGATTGGGCGAAAGCATCACCCAGTCGCCGATGAGGACGTTGTCGAAGCGAAGGTCTTCCGTGTAATACGAAGGCTCCGCAGGCAAGCGGCTCGTGCATGCCCCGACCACGTCGATCGTCGCGTAGCCGATTGCGAAAGAGTGCTCGAGTCCGATTGCTTCATTGCTGCAATGATCGATGATCCCGTGCGTCAGCGCGGCGCGAACGACGGCAAGCGCCTGCGGCGGAATCGATGACGGCAATTCCAGACAACTCGACGGCGTCCTCGGGCCCGGAGCCGGACGCGCGATCGAGCCGGTCTGCAGCAGGTCCCGCATGCTGATCGCCTGAACGTCATAAGGCGTGAGGACGAGATCGAATGCGTAGATCGGATAGGCGAGGTCGGTCCAGAGCGTCACGTGCGCGATCCGCGTCGCGTGCGATACGTTCGCAATGGTGAACATGGTATCGAGGGCGTGAGCCCGGTCTGCCTCGAGATCGGCTTCGAAATACGGCAGCAGCAGCGTCGCCGCCGGCGCCACCGAAATGTCGCAGGAGTCATCATTCCGAATGGTTGCGGCACCCATAGGCAGCGCGGCGATGAACAGGAATGCTGCGAGTGCGTACTTCATCGTGCGGGTCCGATCGTCGCGGAGACTGCCGGCCACGGCGAACATCCGTTGCCGAGGGCAACCGCGTCGAACGCCACCGAATATCGTCCCTCTGCGAACATCGTCGTCACGACCCACGACTGCGTCGCCGTCGCAGAGCTCGTCGCATTGATGTACATCCAGCCGCCGCGATCGCCGCTCGTCAATGGCGGATAGATCGGCGTGTAAAACGTGCTCGTCCGCGATGTGACCGGCAGATCGTTATGGGGTGGCGGGCACAAGAACCCGCCGCAGGGGATCCGGACATTCACATTCTCCCGCTCGTCGAAGCGGACGACGTCCGCCGTATTCGAAAAGTTGTCGATGGAATGCTTGCATTTAGGCCTCGCCTTGACGGGCTGCCGCCAGATGAGGAAGTCCGTGACGAATCCCGAGGTGCCTCCTTCGATGTAGCGGGCGGCGAAATTCACAGGCAGCGGCTGACGGCGATCGGAACGCGGCGCGTCCAGGGGCGCATAGAGCTCATAGAACGTGCGCGGCAACGGTGTCGGACGTGGCCCGCCGGATGACGAGCCCTCCGGGATCGCACGAATGTGGACGAGCGGCGATCCTGCCGCGTAATTGCCCACGATCGGATCCGGCCGGATCGTCACCCAATCCCCGGTGAGGACGTTGTCGAACAGAAGATGTCCGTCGTAATACTGCGCGTCCGTGGGATCGAGGCTCGAACATGTGGCCACGACGTCGATGGTCGCGTAGCCGATGGCATTCGTATGCGTCTTGCCGACCGCGTTCTGTCCACAGTCCGGAATCCTTCCGGTCGTCAGTGTCTCCTGGATGGTCGCCAGCATCGAGGGCGGAATCGAGGCCGGCAGCTCCAGACAATCTGCTCGTACTCCGGTGCCGTGCCTCGGATTGGGAAACGATCGCCGGCCGACCGGCGGCTGAAAGTATCCGCGCGGAGCGGCGATTGCGCCGGTCTTCAGGAGCTCCCACATGCTGATCGCCTGAACGTCGTAGCCGGTGAGAACGAGATCGAACGTATAGAGCGGATACGCAAGGTCGGTCCAGATCGTGACGTGTGCGATCTGCGTGACCGGCGAGACGTTCGTGACCGTGAACATCGTGTCACGCGCCCGCGACCTTTCTTCGTAGAGATCGACTTCGAAGTATGGCAGCAGCAGCGTCGCCGCCGGCGCGACGGAAATGTCGCAGGAAGCGTCATTGCGAATCGTCTGCGCAATGACAGAAGTCGCTACGAACAGCAGAACGAACGCGAGCTTCATGGCGTCCCGTTCGGCAAGGGTCCGATGATCGCGCCGTTGAGCGGCGGAGGTGAGCAGCCGTTGCCGAGTGCAGCGGCATCGAAGGCCACGGAGAAACGGCCCTCGGCGGACATCATGCTGACGACCCAGCTTTGTGTCGGAATCGAAGGATTCGTGAGGCTGAGATACATCCAGCCGGCGACGTCGCCACTGGTCAGCGCGGGATAGATGGCAGTGTTGTCGCTCTTCGTTCGCGATGTGCTCGACAGCTTCACGAAAGATGGCGGGCACCCGAAACCGCAGAATCCATGGTTGAGGAAGACATTTTCGCGCTCGTCGACTCTGAGGAACTCTCTGATGTCCTGAAGATTCCCGATGGATTGTGCGCACCCTGCGCCCGCGGGAACGGTTCCCTGCCTCCAGATCAGAAAATCCGTTGCAAACGCGGTCGTCCCTCCCTCGATGAATCGCGCCACAAACGTGGACGGCAGCGGTTGGCGCCGATCCATGTGCGGTGTCGCAGGCGGTGTGTAGCGCTCGTAAAACGTGCGCGGAAGGTTCGTCGGAACGGTCACGCCGGCGAGCGAGCCTTCGGGAATCGCGCGGATGTGCACGAGCGGCGATCCCGACGCGTAGTTTCCCGTGATCGGATTCGGCGAAACGATCGCCCAATCACCGATCAGCACATTGTCGTAGAGAAGATCGTCCGTGTAATAGCGCGTTTCCGTCGGAAAGCGACTCGAGCAGCCCGCGACGACGTCGATCGTTGCATAGCCGATCGCGTGGGTATGCGTCATGCCGGCCTGTCCGGGGTCGCAATCGCCGAAGGCGCCGGTCGTCAATGCCTTGCGGATGTCTGCCAGCAGGCTCTGTGGAATCGAGCCTGGCAACAGGACGCATTCCGTTCGCGCCCGCATGACGTTCTTCGGATTGGACACGGATTGTGAGCCGTAAGGGCCGACGAAATAGCCGCGCGGCGGACCGCCCGCAATGACGCCGGTCGTGAGCAGGTCATAGAAACTGATCGCCTGCACGTCGTAGCCGGTGAGGATCAGATCGAACACGTACAGCGGATAGGACAGATCCGTCCACAGCGTCACATGCGCGATCTGCGTCTCCCGCGAGGCATTGGTGATCGTCAGCAGCGTGTCGAGCGCGCGCGTCCGATCGGATGCGAGATCGACCTCGAAGTAAGGGAGCAACAGCGTGGCGGCCGGCGCGACGGAGATGTCGCAGGAGTCGTCGTTGTTCGGTGTTGCCGGAAAAGCGGGGAGCGCCAGGAGCAGGAGGAGAGCAAAGACCAGATGCCGCATCGTCGGCGTATCCTTTTCCGCACGGGGCCGTTCGGAGAACCAGGAAAACGTCGGGACCGGGAGACTCTTCGGACTGTCACGGCACGCAATATATGCCGATATCGCATATTGTCAATATAATCGAGGCTTCAGCGGTTGGACGAAGCGCCCGGCGCAGCGGTGTAGCATCGGCGCATGCCGCCATTCTCCCTCCGCCCACGCATCCGCATCGTCCGCGACGACGGCACGATCGTGATGGGGCCGGGCAAGGCCGATCTGCTCGAAGCGATCGCCCGCGCCGGCTCGATCCGCGCGGCCGCGGCGGAGCTCGGGATGTCGTACATGCGCGCGTGGACGCTCATCCGCACGATGAACGCCGCGTTCCGCACGCCGCTCGTGGAAAAGATCCGCGGCGGCACCGATCAGGGCGGCGCACGCCTCACGGACCTCGGCAAAAAAGTACTCGACGCGTATCGCGAGATGGAGGCGGACGCACGGAAGGCGATCGCATCGCACCAGAAGCGATTCGCACGCTTCGTGCGGTGATCTGGAGTGCGGCGACCGCAGTCGCCGCTCTTTGACAGCCATCACGAAAATGTCGAAAAGCGGCGATTGCGATCGCCGCAGTCCATAGCGATATACTCGGCAAAAGATATCGCTCGATGCGCAAGCTCCTCCTCTGCCTGCTGATCGCGTTGCCGCTGCGCGGCGACGAAGTCACCGTCTTCGCCGCCGCCAGTCTCACCGACGTTCTGCAGGAGATCGCGCACAACTACGAACGCACCAGCAGCGACAAGATCGTCTTCAACTTCGCTGCATCGAGCACGCTCGCGCGGCAGATCGAGCTCGGCGCGCCTGCGGATCTCTTCACGTCCGCCGACGAAGCGAAGATGGACGCGCTGCAGAAGAACAAGCTCATCGATGCGAAGACGCGCGTGAGTCTGCTGTCGAACACGCTCGTCATCGTCAGCAACGTGCCGGTGAAGCGCCCGCACGATCTCGTGAACGTGCAATCGATCGCGCTCGCGGAGCCGTCGAGCGTGCCCGCAGGCATCTACGCGAAGCAGTACCTCACGAAGATCGGGATCTGGGATCGCGTCGCGAGCAAAGTCATTCCGACCGACAACGTTCGCTCCGCGCTCGCGGCCGTGAAAGCGGGCAACGCCGACGCCGCGATCGTCTACAAGACCGACGCGAAGACATTCGCGTGCGAGATCAAGGACGGTCCGCCGATCTCGTATCCGTTTGCGATCGTGCGCGACGCGCAGCACGCCGCAGCCGCGCGCCGCTTCCTGCAATACCTCGCCAGCAAAGCCGCGCGCAACGTGTTCCTCAAACACGGCTTCCTCGTGAAATGAGCGTGCTCGGATTTACCGTCGAGATGGCGGCGCTCGCGACGCTGCTGATCCTCCCGCCGGGACTCGCCATCGCGTGGCTGCTCGCGCGCCGCGGCTGGCGCGGCAAGTCGATCGTCGAGACGCTCGTCGCGATGCCGCTCGTGATGCCGCCCGTCGCGACGGGCCTCATTCTTCTCGAGCTCTTCGGCCGCCGCGGTCCGATCGGCGCGTGGCTGCATGCGATCGGCATTGACGTCGTCTTCACGTGGCGCGCGGTCGTGCTGGCGATGGCGGTGATGTCGTTCCCGCTGCTCGTGCGCGCCGCACGCGTCGCGTTCGAGACCGTCGATCCGCGACTCGAACAGATCGCGCGCACGCTCGGCGCACGCGACTCGCGCGTGTTCCTCACGATCACGCTGCCGCTCGCCGCGCGCGGCATCGTCTCCGGCATGCTCCTCGCCTTCGCCCGAGCCCTCGGCGAATTCGGCGCGACGATCCTCGTCGCCGGCAACATCCCCGGCCGCACCAGCACGCTCTCGCTCTCCATCTACAACTACGTCCAGCTCGGACGCGACAGCGATGCGTTTCGCCTGCTCGCCTACGCCGTCGTGATCGCGTTCGCCGCCGTGTGGCTCGCGGAAGTCGCGTTCCAGAGAACCGCGTGATCGAGCTCCGCGACGTCACATTGCCACTCGCACACTTCACGCTCGACGTCTCGATCGCGATGCGCGCGCATTCGACCGCGATCTTCGGCCCATCCGGCGCGGGAAAAACATCGCTGCTCGAAGTGATCGCCGAACTGCGCAAACCACTACGCGGCGAGGTCGTAATCCACGAGCGCGTCGTCACCGATCTCCCACCGCGAAAGCGGAA
>DATKFO010000301.1:0-3554 GCA_035544355.1 Thermoanaerobaculia bacterium | reverse complement strand
GCCAGGCCTTCCAGACGTCGCTGGAGCTCGGCACGCTCGACTCGTTGCTGCAGCAGCTCTTCGACAACACGATGCGCGTCGCCAAGAAGGTCCGCACCGACACGGGCATCGGCGAGCACGCGGTGTCCGTTCCTTACGCGGCCGTGGAGCTCGCCAAGAAAATCTTCGGCGATCTCCGCGGCCTCCAGGTCCTCCTCCTCGGCGCCGGCGACATGGGCGAGCTCACCGCCGAGCATCTGCATCAGCAGGAAGTGAAGCAGGTGTTTGTCGCGAATCGTTCGTTCGATCGCGCGATCGAGCTCGCGCAGCGCTTCGACGGACAGGCCGTGCAATTCGACGCGATCGATCAGCATCTCGTCGCGTGCGACATCGTCATCGCATCGACCTCCGCACCGCACTACGTCGTCGACACGCTCCAAGTGGAGCGCGCGCTCGCATCGCGCCGGCGAAACAATCTCTTCCTCATCGACCTCTCCGTGCCGCGCAACATCAATCCCGCGATCTCGCGCATCGACGGCGCGTATCTCTACAACGTCGACGATCTGCAGCAAGTCGCCGACGCGAACCTCGAACTGCGGCAGCAGAAAGCGAAGAATGCGGAAGCCATCGTGTTGCGCGAGGTCGAGACGTTTCGCAAGCGGCTCGTCGCACAGGACGCGGTGCCGACGATCCTCGAGCTGCAACAGCGTCTCGAAGCGATCCGCACCGCGGAGCTCGAAAAGTGTCTGCGCAAGCTCGGGCCCGTCACGACCGAGCAGCGCGAAGCGGTCGAGACGTTCTCGACGCAGCTCATCAACAAGATCCTCCACTACCCGATCCTGCAATTGAAGGATGGCTCCGACGAGCCGCACGAGCGTGAATCGTTGCGCCGGACCATCCGGAAGATTTTTGGTCTGCGATGAAAATTCGAATCGGCACGCGCGGCAGTCAGCTCGCGCTCTGGCAGGCAAACGAAACGGCGAAGCGCTTGACCGCCGCCGGCTGGCAGCCGGAGATCCTCACGATGAAGACGACGGGCGACAAACGCCACGACGTCTCGCTCGCGACGATCGGCGGCAAGGGACTCTTCATCAAAGAGCTCGAGGAAGCGCTCGAGCGTCGAGACGTCGACATCGCCGTGCACAGTCTCAAAGATGTGCCGTCGATCATTCCCGATCATTTCCTCCTCGCCGGATTTCTCGAGCGCGCCGATCCAAGAGATGCGTGGATCCATCCCGCGGGGAAAGCGATCGCGTCGATGGCGCCGGGAACGATCGTCGGAACGAGCGCGCCGCGCCGCCGCGCGCAGCTCATCGAGCGCTTTCCGCATCTGCGCATCGAAGACATTCGCGGCAACGTCGACACGCGCATCAACAAGGCGCGCGAAGGGCAATACGCCGGCGTGATTCTCGCCAGCGCCGGCCTCACCCGCCTCGGCCGCGCGAACGAGATCACGAGCTGGTTCTCCGTCGACGAAATGCTGCCCGCCGCGGGCCAGGGCATCGTCGCGATCGAAACGCTGCGCGATCACTCGATCGGCATCGAGGCCGCGCGGTCGATCAATCACGCGCCGAGTGCCCTCGCAGCAAGTTGCGAGCGCGGCGTCCTGCAGAAGTTCGGAGAGCGGCTCGACTGCTACTCCGAGATCGCCGTTCACGCGACCGCGGACAACGGCGCAATCACGATCCGCGGCTGGTTCTCCGGAGTGCGCGCACACGCGACCGGACCCGCTGCCGATGCGGTCATTCAATCCGTTTATGAGGAGCTAGCGTGTCCGGCAAAGTCTTTCTCGTAGGAGCAGGCCCCGGCGATCCGGGACTTCTCACCGTTCGCGCCGCGGAGCTCATCGAGCGCGCGGACCTCGTCGCCCTCGACGCGCTCGTGTCGAAAGAAATCGCGGCGCGCATTCCGAAGACGACGGAAGTCGTCTACGTCGGCAAGCGCTCGAGCGCGCACACGCTGCCGCAGGACAAGATCAATCAACTCCTCGTCGACGAAGCGAAAAAAGGAAAAACGATCGTGCGCCTCAAAGGCGGCGATCCGTTCGTGTTCGGACGCGGCGGCGAGGAAGCGGAGGAACTCGTCGCGGCCGGCGTGCCGGTCGAGATCGTGCCCGGCATTTCATCGTCGGTCGCCGGCCCCGCGTATGCCGGCATCCCCGTGACGCATCGCTCGTACGCGACGTCGGTCACGCTCGTCACCGGACACGAAGCCGATGAATCGACCGGCATCAAGTGGGGCGCGCTCGCGCAACTCGACGGCACGATCGTGTTCATGATGGGCTTCGCGAACCTGCCGGTCATCACGCAGAAACTGATGCAGCACGGCATGCCGCCCGATCGTGGCGCGGCCGTCATCTCGAACGGCACGCGTCCGGAGCAGCGTACCGTCACCGGCACGCTGCGCAACATCGAAGCGCGCGTCGCCGCAGCGAACCTGCCGACGCCCGCACTCATCGTTGTCGGCGACGTCGTGAAACTCCACGACACCATCAACTGGTTCGAGTCGAAGCCGCTGTTCGGCAAACGCGTCATCGTGACGCGCGCGCGCGAACAGGCGTCGGAGCTGAAGCGCATGCTGGAAGAGTCGGGCGCGCAGGTCCTGCAGTTTCCGACGATCGAGATCGCGCCGCCCGATTCGTGGGACTCGCTCGATGCCGTCATCGCCGGCAAATTCGACTGGCTCGTGTTCACGTCAGTGAACGGCGTGCGCGCGTACTTTTCTCGCAGCGCCGACGCCCGCGCACTCGCCGGAACGAAGATCGCCGCAGTGGGCGACACGACCGCCGCCGAGCTGCGCTTGCATGGAATCGTCGCCGATCTCGTCCCCGAGAAATTCATCTCGACTGCATTGCTCCCGCACCTCGCACTCGACCAACGCGGCATTCGCACCGCAGTGATCCGCGCCGCCGAAGGCCGCGACGAGCTGATCGAAGAGCTGCGCCGCCGCGGCGGAGACGTCACACTCGGCATCGCCTACCGCACGAAAGCCGCCGACTACGATCTCGACGAATTGCGCGTGCTGATCGCAAGCGACGCCATCGACGTCGTCACCTTCACGAGCGCCTCGACCGTCGATCACTTCTACGAGAAGTTGACCGCCGACGAACGCGCGAAAGTGAATCGCCGCGCGACGCTCGCCTCGATCGGACCGACGACGAGCGAAGCGATCCGCCGCTACGGCAAAGAGCCGGACGTCGTTGCGGAGAACGCGACGATCGCGTCGCTGCATGATGCGGTGTTGAACGCGATCGCCTCAACGCTCGTGTAGGGCGGCCTGCGGCCGCCCGAGCTCCCGTCTGGAGACGCGATAGAAAACGGACAAGCTAGAGAGCTTGTCCTACGTTCGTTCGGCAAACGTAGGGCCGCCTCTCAGGCGGCCCCGTGCGAAGATTCGCGCACGTGCGCCGCAAGATCACCGACGCGTTCCTCTGGCTCGCCGCGTTCTGTTACGCGACGGGCGTGTTCTTCTCGATCACACTCGTCTTCCGCGCGCTGCCGCCCACATCGCCCCTCGCGGTCGGTCTGGTCACGATCGAGCGCGCGTCGAAGCTGAAGGACTACCTCGGCGCCGCC
>DATKFO010000300.1:0-3727 GCA_035544355.1 Thermoanaerobaculia bacterium | reverse complement strand
TTCGTCGAAGGCATCCCGTTCGCGATCACCGGCACCGCCGCTCCGAACGCGCAAGTCAGCGTCGCAATCGAAAACGCACAAGGCGGCACGACCGCCGACAACGCCGGCCATTGGGAACTGACTTGGACTGCGCCGCTGAACACCGGCGTCTACACGATCAGCGCAACGTCGAACGGCGCCACCGCGACCGCCGATCTGCGCGTGCAACTGCGCGGACGCCTCCCGCGTCAATCCACGTTCGAAGAAAAACCGCTGCGCTACGGCGAGCCCGAGCTGCCGAACCCCGACGCCGCGCAGGAGATGACGGATCGCTGGCGCATCGCGCCGCCGCCGTACGAGCTCGATGAGCACTCGCGCGGCAAATACGATCCATACAACAAGAATCGCTTCAAAGGCGATTACCCGTTCCGAGGGGACGACTGGTTTCTCGTGCTCACCGGCATCTCCGATTCGCTCGCCGAATCGCGCACGCTGCCCACGCCGTCCGGCCCGAGCTCCGCGCGGCCGTCGAGCTTCCCGTTCTTCGGCGACGATGATCAGGGATTCTTCGCGCAGAACGTGATCGTGTCCGCGGACCTCTTCCAGGGCAACACGGCATTCAAACCGGTCACGCAGCGCATCAAGGCGACGATCATCGGCAACTTCACGCACCTGCGCGTCGAAGAAAACGGCGTCGTGAAACCCGACGTGCGCCGCGGCACGCGCCGCAGCGACAGCCACTTCTCGCTGCAGGAGATCTTCTACGAGCGCAAGCTGCGCGATCTCAGCCCGAACTACGATTTCGTTTCGTTCCGCGCCGGCTCGCAGCCGTTCCAGAGCGATTTCCGCGGCTTCATCTTCAGCGACACGAACACCGGCGTCCGCCTGTTCGGCAATCTCCACGCGAACCGCTGGCAATACAACGTCGCGCTCTTCGACCGCCTCGAGAAAGACACGAACAGCGGACTCAACACGCTGTACGAGCGCCGCGATCAGCAGGTCGCGATCGCGAACGCGTACTTTCAGGATTTCTTTCACAAGGGCTACACGCAGCAATTCAGCGTGCATCTGATGCACGACGACGGCGGCGTGAAGTACGACCGCAACGGCACGCTCGTGCGTCCCGCGCCGGTCGGCGACGCGAAGCCGCATTCGATCAACGCCGCCTACCTCGGCGAAGCAGGACTCGGCCACATCGGCCGCTTCAACATCGATCAGGCCGCGTACTTCGTCTTCGGCCGCGACTCGCTGAATCCGATCGCCGGCCCCGATCCCGAGCTGCGCGATCGCGATTCCGTGCGCATCGGCGCGGCGATGGCCGCTGTCGAAGTCTCGTACGATCGCGACTGGCTCCGCCCGCGCTTCGCGCTGTTCTACGCGACCGGCGATCGCAATCCACGCGACCGCAACGCGCGCGGCTTCGACTCGATCTTCGACGCGACCGCATTCGCCGGCGGCGGCTTCAGTTTCTTCAACCGCCTCGGCATCCGCCTCGCGCAAACCGGCGTCGCCCTCGTCGAGCGCGGATCGCTCCTCCCGTCTTTGCGCAGCAGCAAAGACGAAGGACAACCGAACTACGTCAATCCAGGCCTGCAGCTCGCCAGCATCGGCCTCGACGTCGACGTCACGCCGCGCCTCAAAGCGATCTTCACCGCGAATCACATCCGCCTCGACGCCACCGAGCCGCTCGAGGAAATCCTCTTCCAGGGCGACATCAGCAAACATCTCGGCGAAGACATCAGTCTCGGCATGAAGTACCGCCCGCTCCTCAGCAACAACGTGACGGTAGTCGGCGGCGTTGCGGCGTTCAAACCGGGGCAGGGATTCAAGGACATCTACGAGAGCGGTAAGACGCTCTATCACTTTTTTATGAACATCACGGTGCAGTTCTGACGAGGTGTCATCCTGAGTGCCCGTAAAAAAATCCGACGCGCGTTTTCGGGTGTCATCCTGAGCGGGTGGTGGAGTGGGGTGCGAAGGATGACACTGTTGATCGCGCTCGCCTCGATTGCCCTGCTGGGACAATCCAACTCGGTCCCCAGTCCTCAGTCCTCAGTCCTTCTCCAACAAACGCAATCCGAAGCAGATGCGAAATCCCGCGGCTGTATCGCGTGCCACAAAAACATCGAACCCATGCACTCCTCTCCCGCCGTGAAACTCGGCTGCACCGATTGCCACGGCGGCAACGCCTCGGCGCTCACGAAAAACGAGGCGCACGTCCAACCGCGTTTTCCCGAGCTCTGGCCCACCTCTGCGAATCCGCCGCGCACGTACACCGCGCTGCTGCGCGAATCGCCGGAGTTCGTGAAATTCATCAACCCCGGCGATCTGCGCGTCGCGCAGGAAACGTGTGGCGGCTGCCATCAGAAACAAGTCAACGCCGTGCCGCGCAGCACGATGACCACGAGCGCGATCTTCTGGTCGGCCGTCAGCTACGCGAACGGCATCGTCGGAACGAAGCCCGCGTTCCTCGGCGAAAGCTACAGCCGCGACGGCAACGCGCAATCGATCAAGCCCGTGCGTCCGCCGACCGCCGAAGAAATCGCGAAAGGCGCGCGTCCGCTGCTCGTGCCGTTGCCGCGATGGGAGATCACGCAACCCGGCGAATACTTCCGCGCGTTCGAGCGCGGCGGCATCGCGAACAACACGACTCCGCCGGAGATCGGCAATCCGGCCGGCGGCGATGAAGCGGGTAAGCCCGACATCCGCCTCGGCAATCGCGGACGCGGCACGGGTCTGCGCATCACGCCCGGCCTGATCAATCTCCACAAGACGAGGCTCAACGATCCGCACCTTTCCTTCCTCGGCACGAACGATCATCCCGGCGACTACCGCTCGAGCGGCTGCACCGCGTGCCACGTCGTCTACGCGAACGATCGCGATCCGCTGCACTCCGCGTCGTACGCGCAATTCGGCAACACCGGCCTCTCGATCACGAACGATCCGACGATTCCGAAAAACGAGAAAGGCCATCCGCTGCGCCATCAGTTCACGCGCGCCGTGCCGACGAGCCAGTGCATGTCGTGTCACATGCATCAGCCCAATTCGTTCGTGAACACCTACCTCGGTTACACGATGTGGGACTACGAAACGGACGCGCAGCTTCTCTGGCCGAAGCAGCAGAAATATCCGACCGAGGCGGAAAAGCGCGCGAGTCTCGATCACAATCCGGAAGGCGCCGCGCCGCGCGGATTGTGGACCGACATCCCGTTCCTCGAGAACGTCACCTCATTGAACAAGGACGCCAAGCAGACGCAGTTCGCCGACTACCACGGCCACGGCTGGAACTTCATGGCCGTCTTCAAGCGCGACCGCAAAGGCAATCTGCTCGACGCGAACGACCAGCGCGTCGCCTTCGACGATCCCGACAAATTCAAGAAGGCCGTCCACCTCCGCGACATCCATCTCGAGAAGGGGATGCACTGCACCGACTGCCACTTCGCGCAGGACGAGCACGGCAACGGACAGCTGTACGGCGAGTACGGCAACAACATCGAGATCGAGTGTCAGGACTGCCACGGCAATGCAACTGCGTACACGAATCTGCTCACCTCGGGACCAGCTGCGCCGAAAGGCGGAACGGACCTGCGGATGGGCACCACGCCCTTCGGACAGCGCCGTTTCCTCTGGTTCAACGGAAAACTCTTCCAGCGCTCGATGGTGAATCCCGGGATGGAGTGGGAAGTGGCGCAGGTGAAGGACTCCATCACGCCCGGCCACGCGCGCTTCAATCAAAAAGCGTACGACG
>DATKFO010000299.1:0-3994 GCA_035544355.1 Thermoanaerobaculia bacterium | reverse complement strand
CGGCAGGGGGTCCTTCGCGCCCACCCGCCGCCCGCTCAGGACGACACGGGGGAGGCCCTTCGGATTCAGTCTCCTGCAGCACTACACGCTCGACTCCATCGGTAGAGAGTCCTGACCTGCGGAGGACCGTCGTTCAGTTTTCATGACTCCATGAGCGGCGAGTTCGTCGTCGGCAGTTCGTCGCCGCGTCTGGCGGTTTCCGCAGTAACTCCAACGCGGAAGATGTGGTAGTCCCTCACGCGCTCGACGAGCCGCAGAAACTGACCTCACGATGATCGGCGTCAAGCACAAGCGAGCGGCGTAACATGCAATTGTTATCCTGAGTCGCGGTAGCTTGCCCTGAGCGAAGTCGGGGATTCTTCGCCGGCTACGCGGCTCAGAATGACACGATGGAGCTGCCAAATGCGCATTCGATTTCTCTTCGCACTCTCCCTCATTGCGACCAGCGCGGTTGCCGCCGATCGCTGGATCGCGATCGCCGGCACGGTCAACAACTTCCACACCGACACGCGCGTGTTCAATCCCTCGGCGACGAAGGACATCGAGATCTCGGCGTACTTCCTGCCGGTCGGCGTGACGAACAACAATGAGCGCATCGCGGCGCCGCCGGTGAAGTTCGCGCTCGCGAAGCGGCAGATGCGCGTGCTCGACGACGTCGTGACCTCGCTGTTCAGCGCCACGGGACTCGGCGCGATTATGCTGACGTCGAGCGACGACTTCATCGCGACGTCGCGCATCTACGCGATCGTTGCGGCGGGCACGCTCGGACAATTCTCCGACGCTCTGGCTCCCAGCCTCGCGCTCTCGAAGGGCGTGCTGCTGCAACTCAAATCGAACGCGAGCTTTCGCACGAACATCGGATTCGCGAATCCAGCGAACGCATCGACGACGATCACGTTCCGGCTGTATGACAAAGCGAACGCGCTCGTGGCGACCGTGCCGATGACGGTTGCCGCGTACGAAGTCAAAGGTCCGACGAACGTCTCCGCGATTTTTCCTGGCGTCACCGCCGATCTTTCCGATGCGTGGGTGAGCTTCACGTCGACCAATCCGATCTTCGCGTATGCATCCGTCATTGATCAGGGCACGACCGATCCGACGCTGATCAACGCGCAGACCGACACCGGCGAAACGATCACGCCGCCGGCGGAAACGAAAGTCTTCGACGTCTCGCTCGCGAGTTTCCTCATCAGCGTCTCACCCGAGCTGAAGGTGAGCAAAGGCGACAAAGTGAAATTTCGCGTGCGCGCCGTGAGCGGAACGCACGGCTTCCAACTCCTCGCGCCGAACGGCACGACGCTCATTCCGAGCGGCATCTACGTCCCCGGCGACCCCGCGGTCGAATTCAATTTCACCGCGTCGGATGAAGGCACGTACAGCTACTTCTGCACGAACGCCTCATGCGGCGAACTTCACGACTCGATGCTCGGATCATTCACGGTGGGGAAGGATTCGGATCCGGGGCACGGCTATTGAGATTGGTAACCGGTAACCGCTAACGCTTTGTCGGTCACGCCTTATGGCGTCATTTCTGCTAATCTCTTGAGCAGACTGCATGTGGCGGGTGTGATGGGTGTTCTCGAATTCGCGAAGAGCCGCAGGGGCGGGGAGCTGATCGGGATCGTCGTTCTGGCGATCGGCATCAGCCTCGGGCTCGCCATCCTCACGTATCACCCCAACGATTCCTCCGCGTTCTACACCTCCACCAACAACGCGATTCAGAACTGGATCGGCTATTACGGCGCGACGTTCGCGTGGATCTTCGTCAACTTCTTCGGCTTCGCGGGATTGCTGTTTCCGTCCGCGATGCTCGTCATCGGCTGGCAGCGATTCTGGGGACGTGAGCTCGAGTACTTCCACACGAAGCTGATCGGATTCACGATCGTCGCGCTCGCGCTGCCGCCGTTCTTCGATCTCGCCATCGGCAAGGTCTGGCTGCGCGGCGCATTGATCCTCTCCGGCGGCTACCTCGGATCGGAGATCAATCACACCGTCTCCGGCAATCTCAATCGCAGCGGCGCCGCGATTGCGCTCATCACCGCGCTGCTCGTCGGCATTCTGCTCGCGACGCGCATCAGCCTCGCCGCCGTCTTCGTCGCGCTGCATCAGAAGCTCGCAGCCCTCGGCCGCGAGATCTCGAGGCACTGGGCGCGCTTCTTCGAGCGCCGCCGCAAAGCGCAGATGAAGGAACAGATGTTCCGCAAACAGGCGCCGCAACTGCGCCTCGTGACTGCGCCAGCGCGCGCCGCCGCGGACGATGCGATCGACGGCCCGATCGTGCGCGAGGTCAAAGGCGCCGGAAAGTTTCAGATCCGGAAGGTGACGAAGGCCGATCTGCGGAAAGCGGCGGAGGAGCTCTCGAAGCAGGAGACGCCGAATCCGTTCGAGCTGTACACCGTTCCGAAAGCGCCGCCGGTCATCGAGCCCGAGCCGGATCCTGATTTCGAAGACCCTCTCTATCTCGATGAGCCGCTGCCTCCGCCGCGCCCGAAACCGCAAGTCCCGCGTCCCGCGATGCGCAAGCCGAAAGAGCCGACGCGGCGCGAAATGCGGCTCACGCACGATCTGCTTCCGACCGTGAACCTGCTCGCCGAGGGGCCGAAACAGGATTCGATCAACGACGAGGTGCACAAGAAATTTTTGGAGATCGGGCACCTCATCGAAGAGCGCTGCCGCGAATTCGCGGTCGAAGGCGAAGTCACCGCGTATCACCCCGGGCCGGTCGTCACGACATTCGAATTCAAGCCGTCCGCCGGCGTGAAGTACGCGAAGGTCGTGAACCTCGGCGACGATCTCGCGCTCGCGCTGAAAGCGGAATCGATCCGCATCGAGCGCATCAGCGGCTCGTCGACCGTCGGGATCGAAGTGCCGAACAAGAAGCGCGAGCTCATCACGCTGCGCGACATCATCGACACCGAGACCTTCAGCTCGCAGCAATCGCTGCTCACACTCGCACTCGGCAAAGACATTCACGGCGACGCGTTCGTCACCGACCTCGCGAAGATGCCGCACTTGCTCGTCGCCGGCGCAACCGGCGCGGGCAAATCCGTCGGCCTCAATTCGATGATCGTGTCGCTGCTCTACAAGGCGCTGCCGAATCAGCTGCGCATGCTGATGATCGACCCGAAGATGGTCGAGCTGAAGATCTACGAAGACATCCCGCATCTGCTCCATCCGATCATCACCGACCCGAAGTTCGCGTCGAACGCGCTGATCTGGGCCGTGAACGAGATGGAGAATCGTTATCGCTGCCTCGCCGAGTGCGGCGTGCGCAACATCGATCAGTACAACGCGCTGCTGAAGGATCCGGAGCAGCTGCGCCGCGCGAAGAAAATCTCGCCGGAAGCCGAGATGCCGGTGCCCGATGCGATGCAGTACATCGTCATCATCATCGATGAGTTCGCAGACCTGATGATGGTCGCGTCGAAAGACGTCGAAGATTCCGTGACGCGACTCGCGCAGAAAGCGCGCGCGGTCGGTATCCACCTCATCATCGCTACGCAGCGTCCGTCGGTCGACGTCATCACCGGCGTGATCAAAGCGAATTTCCCGTCGCGCATTTCGTATCAGGTCGCATCGAAGATCGTCTCGCGCACGATCCTCGACACGCAGGGCTCCGAAAAACTCCTCGGCAACGGCGACATGCTCTTCCTGCCGCCGGGCACCGCGCGCATCCGCCGCATCCACGGCGCGTACGTCTCGGAAAAAGAGATCGTCCAGATCGTCGACTACGTGAAGAAAAATCAGGGCGAGCCGAAGTTCCTCGAAGAGATCACGAAAGTCGAAGTCGAGAAGAGCGGCGTCGACGGCATCGAGTACCTCGAAGATCCGAAATACGAAGACGCCGTGCGCGTGGTGCTGTCTACGGGACAGGCGAGCGCGTCATACCTGCAGCGGCGCCTGAAGCTCGGCTACTCGCGCGCCGCGCGCCTGATCGAACTCATGGAAGCGAACGGCATCGTCGGCCCCTCGCAGGGCTCGAAGCCGCGCGATA
>DATKFO010000298.1:0-6765 GCA_035544355.1 Thermoanaerobaculia bacterium | reverse complement strand
CCGCGAGTGTCCGCGGACGGATAGTCCCCCGCCTCGCACGAAAATCGGCGGACTATAAGTCCGCCGTCCAGGAAAGCCGGTGATTCGGACCTCGCAACCTCCCAACCCGAAACACGCGACCCAAAGCGGTGGCGTGGCCACCGCACTCCACATGGGTGACACCCGCACTCCGATTGACACGCGTCCGCCGCACCGGCATTCTCGCGCGCGGTGTCGCTTTCGATCGTCATCCCCGTCTTCAACGAGGAAGAGAACCTCGCGTTGCTCGTCGATGAGCTGGCGGCGGTGCTCCCCACGCTGCCCGGTCCCGTCGACGTCATCGCCGTCGATGACGGGAGCACGGATCGCAGTTGGCAGATCCTGAGCGAGCTTGCGGCGAAAAATTCGTGGTTGCGCGCGCTGCGCTTTCTCACGAATCGGGGGCAGACGGCTGCGATCTCCGCGGGCATCGATGCAGCGCGCGGCGAGCTGATCGCGTTTCTCGACGCCGATTTGCAGAACGATCCGCGCGATCTTGCGAAATTGCTGCAGCCGATTCTCGACGGCAGCGCCGACGTCGTTTGCGGCTGGCGTGCGGAGCGGCACGACAATCCGGTCACGCGCACGCTGCCGTCCGTCGTCGCGAATTTCGTCATTCGTAAGTCGCTCGGATTTCAGGTGCACGACGTCGGCTGCACGCTGAAAGTCTTTCGCCGCCACTACATTGAAGACGTCGCGCTGTTCGGCGAGATGCACCGCTTCCTGCCGTCGTACGCGAAGGCGCAGGGCGCGCGCATCGCCGAAGCACAGGTCTCGCATCGGCCGCGCCATGCGGGCAAGAGCAAATACGGCTTCGAGCGCACCGGCAAGGTGATGATCGACCTCCTCACCGTGAAGATGCTCAATCAATACGGCGCGTCGCCGGCGTATCTCTTCGGCAAGGTCGCCGCCTTCTTCTTCCTCCTCGGCACGATCGCATTCGGCGTCGTCGCCTACCGCGCCTTCGTTCTCGGGCGCGTGCAAAGCACGCCGATGATCTTCGTGATGACGCTGCTCTACATCACCGGTTTGCTCGCGCTGATGTCGGGCCTCCTCGCGGAGATCAACATTCGCGTTTTGCATCACGTCGGCGGCCAGCGGCGCTACAAGATCGTCGACAGCGTCGGCTTCGCGGACGGCGAGCGCTGAATGTGCGGCATCGCGGGCGTGCTCGCAGTGCGCGTGGATGTGTTGACGAGCGCTGAGGCGATGCACGCGCGCCTCGCGCATCGCGGCCCGGACGCGGAGCGCATCGAGCGTGCCGGCAACGCGCTGCTCTGCCATCGACGCCTCAGCATCATCGATCTTTCGGAAGGCGGCGCGCAGCCGATGTGGGACTCGTCGCGGCGCTATTGCATCGCGTACAACGGCGAGATCTACAACTATCGCGAGCTTCGCGAAGAATGCATCTCGCGCGGTGCGTCGTTTCGCAGCTCGTCGGACACGGAAGTCATCCTCGAGTTGTTTCGCCTCGACGGCGAAGCATCGTTCGCGCGGCTCAACGGGATGTTCGCGCTCGCGCTCGTCGATACATCGACAGGCGAGGCGTGGCTCGTGCGCGATCCCGTCGGCATCAAGCCGTTGTATTGGGCGTCGACGAATGTGGGCGTCGCGTTCGCGTCGGAGCTCCGTGCGTTGCTCGCGAGCGGCGTCGTGCCGCTCGACGTCGATCAAGAAGCGCTGCAGGCCTACGCGCAACTCGACTTCGTGCCCGCGCCGATGTCGATCGTGCGCGGCGTGTGCAAATTGCCGGGCGGGATGCTGCTGCACGTGCGACGCGACGGCGTCGTCACCGAGCGGCTGTATTGTCAATCGCCGGACGGGCTGAAGCCCGTCCTCCATGCAACATCCGCAAGCGAAGACGTCGAACGTTTCGATCGCGTGATTCGCGATGCGGTCACGCGGCAACTGATCGCCGATGTTCCGGTCGGCATCTTTCTCTCCGGCGGCATCGACTCATCGATCGTCGCGCGCGTCGCGAGCGACGTCGCGGGCCGCGTGTCGACGTTCTCCGTTGCGTTCGACGATGTGTCGTTCGATGAGACGCGCTGGTTCGAGGAAGTCGCGCGTGCGGTCGGCAGCGAGCATCACACCGAGCGCCTGACGTCGAGCGCGATGCTCGAGCTGATGCCGAACGTTGCGAACGTCGCGAGCGAGCCGCTCGCCGACGGCTCGATTTTCCCGACGATGCTGCTCTCGCGATTCACGCGGCAGCACGTAAAGGTCGCACTCTCCGGCGATGGCGCCGACGAATTATTCGCCGGCTATCCGACGCATCGCCTCGTCGGCGCGGGACAGGCGTTCGCGCGAATTCCGCGCGGTGCGCGGCGCGCGATCGCATCCGCCGCGCACAAATTGCTGCCGGTGTCGCACGCGAATCTCTCGCTCGACTTCCGCGTGAAGAAATTTATCGACGGCGCCGATCGCGATCCGATCGTGCAGAACGAGCGCTGGCTCGGCACGTTTCGCGTCGAAGAGCTGCCGTCGCTGCTCACGTCGTTCGATCCCGCCGCACAGGAGCGACTCGTCGCGGCGTGGCACGAGCCGTCGCGCGGCGTCGATGACCCGCTCGAAGCGGTGCTGCGCACCGATCAGCGTTTCTACCTGCAGGACGGCGTGCTCGTGAAAGTCGATCGCGCGTCGATGGCGAGCTCGCTCGAAGTGCGCGTGCCGATGCTCGACCTCGAAATGATCCACTTTGCGAACGGACTGCCTGCCGATCGCAAACTGCGCCACGGCCGATCGAAATGGATTCTGCGCGAGTGGGCGAGGAAACACTTCTCGCCGGCGATCTGGCAGCGCCCGAAAAAAGGATTCGGCGCCCCGCTCGCGCGCTGGTTCCGCGAAGACCTCCGCGAATTCGTCCGCGACACCCTCGCGCCGCAATCACTCGCACGCGACGGCTTCTTCGCACCACGCGCCGTGCAAGCGCTGCTCGAAGAGCACGAGCGCGGCACGCGCGATCAGCGGAAGCGCATTTTCAATGTGCTGATGTTTACGTTGTGGTATCGGTGTTACCGATGAACGACGAACGAACAGCGGATGCCTTCGCGCAATCGTGGAACCGCATCGGCAGCGTGTACACGCGCGAGCAGTTCCTCGAATGGATCGCGCCGCTCACGCCGGAGGATTTCGCCGGTCGCGAGGTGCTCGAGCTCGGGTTCGGGAACGGATCGCTGCTCGTGCATGCCGCCGATCTCAACCCGCATCGCCTCGCGGGTCTCGAGCTCGGCGATACGCGCGAACAAACCCTGCGCAATTTGCGAGATGCGCATGTCGAGCTACATCGCGGCGATCTCACCGTGGCGAATCTCGGCACGTTCGACGTTGTCTACTGCATCGGCGTCCTGCATCACCTCGGCGACCCGCAGCGCGGATTCGAATCCGTGCTGCGGCACACGCACCCCGGCGGGCGCTTTCACTGCTGGGTGTATGCGCACGAAGGCAACGCGATCATTCGCTGGATCGTCGATCCGATTCGGTGCATCACGTCGAAGCTGCCGTGGTGGCTGACGAAGTACGCGATCGCATTGCCGCTCGTGATTCCCTACTTCTTCTACGCGAAGCTCATCGCCCGCGCCCCATCGCTCGCGCAACGCATGCCCCTCGGCAAGTACGCACTCTGGATCGCACGCGAGCCGTTCCGCTTCTTCCATCACGTCGCATTCGATCAACTCGTCACGCCGCGCACGGTGTACCTGCGGCGCGAGGAGATCGAGAGATGGCTTGCGGATCCAAGGATCGAAGACGCGTACGTGATCTTTCGGAATGGAAATTCCTGGAAGTTCGGGGGAAGGAGAGCGAGTGATCGGTGATCAGTGATCGGTGATCGAAAAGCCGCCTCGATCACCGATCACCGACTACTTCCTTCACATTGTGAAGCTACCCGCCTCGATGATCTCGCGCACGCGTGCCATGAACTGATCGGCGATGGCGCCGTCGATCAGGCGATGGTCGAAGGTGAGCGCGAGGTAGCACATCGAGCGGATCGCGATGGAATCGCCTTCCTCGGTTTCGATCACGACCGCGCGCTTCTTCACGCCGCCGACGCCGAGGATTGCGACTTGCGGTTGGTTGATGATCGGCGTGCCGAAGAGACCGCCGTAGATGCCGGGGTTCGTGATCGTGAACGTGCCGCCCTGCACGTCTTCGGGGCTGAGGCGCTTTGCGCGTGCGCGGTCGCCGAGGTCGTTGATCGAGCGGGCGAGGCCTAGGATGTTCAGCTCGTCGGCGTGCTTGAGGACGGGGACGATGAGGCCCCACTCGAGCGCGACGGCGATGCCGATGTTCATGTCGCGGTGATAGACGACGTTGTTGTCATCCATCGACGCGTTGAGGATCGGGAACTCGCGCAGCGCGCCGACGATCGCCTGCACGATGAACGGCAGGTACGTGATCTTCACGCCGCG
The DNA here is from genome assembly GCA_035544355.1 of Thermoanaerobaculia bacterium. GTDB lineage: Bacteria > Acidobacteriota > Thermoanaerobaculia > Gp7-AA8 > Gp7-AA8 > DATKFO01. The sequence goes on along the minus strand of DATKFO010000298.1, from coordinate 2,338 downwards.
CTCGAGATACGTCTCCTTGCTGCTGCGGCGGAGCTTGTCGATGTTCGTGAAGTCGACTTCGAAGACGGTCGTCACGTGCGCGGACGTCTGCTTCGACTGGATCATGTGCTGCGCGATGCGCTTGCGCATCACGGACAGCGGCTCGAGGCGCGTCGACTCGCCGGGCGCGTACTGAATCGCGGGACGCTCTGGCGCGCGCTGCGGTGCAGGCGCGGGCGCCGGAGCTGCCGCTGCTGCAGGTTTCGGCTGCTGCAGATAGTCGAGGATGTCGTTCTTCGTGACGCGGCCGGAGACGCCGGTGCCGGAGAGCTGCGTGATGTCGACGTTGTTCTCCGCGGCGATCTTGCGAACGAGCGGGGAGGATTTGGTGCGGCGGCGCTCTTCGAGGGATGCGACTTCGTCGGTCGCTGGTGGCGGAGTTGCGGGTTGTGGGGTGGGTTGGGGTGCAGGTTGCGCGGCTGGGGGTTCGGGCGCGGGAGCGGGCGCGGGCACGGGCTCGGGTTTTGGAGCAGGAGCGCTCGCAGTCGATTCGCCTTCCGCTGCGATTCTGGCGACGACGGAGTTGACCGGAACGGTGTCGCCTTCTTTCGCGAGGATCTCGGTCAGCACGCCGGCGGCGGGCGAGGGGATCTCGGCGTCGACTTTGTCGGTGGAGATTTCGAGGAGAGGCTCGTCGCGCTCGACCTTGTCGCCGACCTTCTTGATCCAGCGCGACACGGTCCCTTCCGCGATCGATTCGCCCATCTGGGGCATCACTACGTCAGTGGCCATTTTGTCTGTGACTCCTTCGCGAGAGACGGACGCTTTCTAACGCAAAAGATCGCATGCCGCAACCAACCGTCTGTTGATACCGTGAAGCCATGCGTCTTCGCGATCTCGCGCGCGACCGCGTGGTGTGGTTGTTCGTCGTCCTCACCGCTGCGTTTTTCTACCGGCCGCTGACGACGGAGACGTTTTTCTTTCGCGATCTCTTCCTGCTGTTCATCCCGAAGAAGCTGCTGTTTGCGGAGGCGATCCGCGCGGGCTCGATTCCGCTGTGGGATCCGTGCACGAACGGCGGGCAGCCGTATCTCGTGATCCCCGGCAACTTCGCGTTGCATCCGTCGAACCTGCTCTATTTTGTGCTGCCGCCGCTGTTCGCGTTCAACCTCGTGCTCGTGCTGCACGTGCTGTTCTGCGCGATCGCGGCGTATTGGCTCGCGCGCAATCTCGAGTTGCCGGCGCCGGCCGCGTTCGTCACCGGAATCGCGTTCGCGTTCTGCGGCTACACGCTCTCGATCACGAACCTGACGCCGCTGCTTCTGGGCATGCCATGGATCCCGATGACGATCGGCCTCACGCATCGCGCGCTGCGCGACCGGCGCTCGATCGCGCCCGCGGCGATCGCCGCTGCGATGCCGCTGTTCGGCGCCGCCGCGGAGTTGACGGCGATGCTGTTCGTGCTCGTGATCGTGTGGGTCGCGTTCGCGCGCTTCGACGTTTCGCCGCGACAACGCGTCGCCGCGGTCGCGATCGTGATCCTCGGCGCGATCGGCGTTTCGCTGATCTGCACGCTGCCCGCGACAAGCGTGATCGCGCAATCCGCGCGCGGCGTGGAGCATCGCACGTACGAGAGTTTCACGTCGTGGTCCGTGCATCCGTTCCGATTGCCCGAGCTGATCGTGCCGCAGTTCTTCGGCCGCACCGACACGCTCGAAGAGCGCGATTACTGGGGCCGCCGCTGGGAGACCGAAGGGTTCCCATACATCCTCAGCATCTACCTCGGCGTCCCGGTGCTGCTGCTCGCAATCTTCGGCGCGCTCGCCCGCGACCGCCTGCGCATCGCACTCGGAATCGTCGCGCTCGTTGCGATGATCCTTGCGTGCGGCCGCTACGTCCCCGGCTTTCGTCTCATTTACGACTACGTCCCATTGGTCACGATCTTTCGCTATCCGATCAAGGCGATGATGCTCGCGTTGCTGCCGATCGCGCTGCTCGCCGGATTCGGCGTGCAGACGGCGAAGCGGCGCTCGCTCGCCATCGTCGCGGCGGCGATCGGCGTCACGATGCTGTTCCTGACTTTCGTGCACGCCGCGATCGCCTCGCTCCTTTTCGCCGGTGCGTTGTTCGTGAAGCGCCGCGAGATCGCGATCGCGGTCGTCGTCGCGGCGGATCTCCTCGTCGCCGGATTCACGGTCAACGTGTACGCGCCGCGCTCGTTCTTCGACGAGCCGCCGCTCGCGGGCGTCGTGCGCAAGCTCGCGGGGCCGATGCGGTTCTACGCGGAGCGCCATCTGCTCGAGATTCACGCGCCGACGAACGAAGTGCGCTGGCTCGAACAGGCGGAGCTGCAATCGCT
>DATKFO010000297.1:0-4405 GCA_035544355.1 Thermoanaerobaculia bacterium | reverse complement strand
CGCGCGTCAGCCGGATAAGCCTAGCGGATGGAGAGCCATACGCATCATCGTAGGATTGTCCCGACGCGAGCTCCACGAACACATCCTCGAGCGTCGCCGCCGCCGCGTCGCGGTCGCCGAGGATGCGGAGGGCGATCGCGTAGAGCCGCGGGGCGTGGCTGTCGTAGAGGGACTCGATGGATTCGCGGTCCATTGCTTGGCGGTATCTTATCGTGAGGCGTTGCCCGATGCCCGTTGCCCGTCAGGCAGTTCTCCGGGCAACGGGCAACGGGCATCGGGCATCGGGCAACGAATCGCATGAACTGGCTCATCAAAAACTTCCTCCGCGGTCTCGTGATCGTCGTGCCGATCGCGGTGACGGTCTATTTGCTCTACCAGACCTTCATCACGCTCGATCGCTTGCTGAAGCTTCCGTTTCCCGGACTCGGGCTCGCGATTCTCATCGCGGCGATCATCGTGGTCGGCGCGCTCGCATCGAACTTCATCGGACGCGAAGTCTTCGCCCTCACGGAGAAACTCTTCACGCGCGCCCCGATCGTGCGCATCGTCTACGCCGCGATCAAGGATCTGCTCGAAGCATTCGTCGGCAACAAGCGGCGCTTCGATCGTCCGGTCGTCGTCTCGATCAACGACGACGTGCGCGTGTTCGGCTTCATCACGCAGGATGATCTGTCATCGCTCGGATTGCCGGGCGACGTCGGCGTGTACATCCCGTTCTCGTACACCTGGGATGGTTGTCTCATCGTCGTCGCGCGCGAACGTGTGAAAACGATCGAGCTCGATAGCGCGAGCGTGATGGCGCTGGTGGTCTCCGGCGGCGTCTCGAAGATGTGAGTTGCCGTGTCGCTTTCCGTGCCCGTGCCCGCGCCCGTGCCCGTGCCCGGCTGATCGCAAAGCCAGGAACGTCAAAAGCCGGGCATGGGCACGGGCACGGGCGCGGGCACGGGATTGCGAGTTGGTCGCATCACTGAATCCCAACCCCTTGCACTGGGGAGGTTTTTGAATATGATCGCGCCGCGTCGGGCAGCACTCCGCACGCAACGTCTCCCTCGCATTCTTTTTGAAATCTCACATCGAACGGTAGCGACCCACGGATGGCGCAGATTTTCCACCGCAGTGCCAATACGCTTTCGCGCGCTACCATTTTCGGCGCGATCTTCATCATCGGTTTCATCCTCTGGGTCATCGGTGGGATCGTGCGCTCTCCCTACTTTACGAATCAGGGCATCACGCGCGCCCAGACCGTCCCCTTCAGCCACCAGCACCACGTCGCAGGCCTCGGCATCGACTGCCGCTATTGCCACACGTCGGTCGAGAATTCGAGCTTCGCCGGGATTCCACCGACGTCGACCTGCATGAACTGCCACGCGCAGATCTGGACGAACGCGTCGATGCTCGAGCCCGTGCGCGCGAGCTTCCGCAGCGGCAAGCCGCTCGTCTGGAGCCGCGTGCATCGCCTGCCCGACTTCGTGCACTTCAACCACAGCATTCACGTGGCGAAAGGCATCGGCTGCGCGTCGTGCCACGGCCGCGTCGACAAGATGAATCTGATGTATCAGGCATCGCCGCTCACGATGGAGTGGTGCCTCAGCTGTCATCGCGCGCCGGAAAAACAGATCCGCCCGCGCGAAGAAGTCTTCAACATGGCGTACGTCGCCAAAGACCAGGAAACTCTCGGGCCCCAGCTCGTGAAGCAATACAACGTGCAGCGCCTGACGCACTGCTCGACGTGCCATTACTGAGTGGGCAGTTTGCAGTAGGCAGTGGGCAGTAGGCAGTAGGCAGAAGTAGTCACGGACAACATGAACGATCACACAGACAAGCACGAGCCAGTTGAGCATGGTGCAACGCACGCAGAGGGAGTGAGTCCTCTGCCCACTGCCAACTGCTCACTGCCCACTAAGTTGACCTTCGCCGGCTTCCGCGAGCGCATCGGCGACCTGCGCGGCAAGGAGTACTGGCGCAGTCTCGAAGATCTTTCGCGCAGCGAGGCGTTCGACGAATTCTTTCAGCAGGAGTTTCCGCAGCAGGCGCTCCCGCTCGAGAAAGGTGTCGACCGGCGCGACTTCGTCAAATTGATGGGCGCGTCGGTGGCGATGGCGGGACTGACGGCATGTCGTCAGCCGGCGGAGACGATCGTTCCGTACGTCAATCAGCCGGAGAACCTCATCCCCGGCAAGCCGCTGTATTTCGCGAGCGCGATGACCCTCGGCGGTGTCGCGACAGGCGTGCTCGTCGAGAGCCACATGAACCGCCCGACGAAGATCGAAGGCAATCCCGATCATCCGTCGAGCCGCGGCGCGTCCGACGCGTTCATGCAGGCGTCGATTCTCGGCCTCTACGATCCCGATCGCTCGCAGGTCGTGCGGCACTACGGCAACACCGCGACGTGGGGCGATTTCATCGCCGCGCTGCAGCCGCTCGTCGCCGGAAAAGGCGAGGGACTGCGCCTCCTCACGCAGACCATCACGTCGCCGACGCTCGGCGCGCAGCTGCAGCAACTGCAAACGCAATATCCCGCGATGCGCTGGCATCAGTGGGAAGCCGTGAATCGCGACAACGCCCGCGAAGGCGCGCGCGCAGCGTTCGGCAACTACGTCAACGTCGTCTACGACTTCACGAAAGCGAACGTCGTCGTCTCGCTCGATGCCGACTTCCTCGACGAAGGTCCGGGGCATCTGCGCTACGCGCGCGACTACATGTCGCGACGCCGCGTGCGCCACGGCGCGGCGAATGCGCCGAATCGTTTGTACGCCATCGAGACGAGCGTCACGAACACGGGATCGGTTGCGGAACATCGCAAGCCGGCCAAGCCGTCGGAGATCGATGGCATCGCACGCGCGATTCTCGCGGGCAACTCGAACGATCCGTTCGTCGCCGCGCTGATCAAAGATCTGCAGGCGAATCGCGGCGCGGGCATCGTCGTCGCCGGCGAATCGCAGCCGCCCGCGATTCACGCGATCGCGCACGCGATCAACCAAACGCTCGGCAACATCGGCGCGACCGTGCTCGTCACCGATCCGCTCGAAGCGGGTCCGACGAATCAGACCGCATCGTTCACCGAGCTCGTCGCCGACATGAACAACGGCGCCGTCAAAGCGCTCATCATCCTCGGCGGCAATCCGGTCTTCGATGCGCCGAGCGATCTGCAATTCCTCACAGCGCTGGAGAAAGTTCCGTTCCGCGCGCATCTCTCGCCGTACTACGACGAGACCTCGATGCATTGTCACTGGCACATCCCCGAGACGCACTATCTCGAGACGTGGGGCGATGCGCGCGCGCACGACGGCACGATCTCGATCCAGCAGCCGCTCATCGCACCGCTCTACAACGGCCGCGCCGCCCTCGAAGTCCTCGGCGCACTCATCGGCGGCCTCGATCAGACGCCGTATCAAACCGTGCGTGCGTACTGGTTCGCGCGCGGCGCGACCGAAGCAAACTGGCGCAAATGGCTGAATGACGGCGTCGTCGAAAACTCGACGTTACCCGCTCGTCCTGCGAGTGCAACGGCTCCTCCGCCAACCGCCAACCGCCAACCGCCAACCGCAATCGAAGTCGTCCTCAAACACGACGCCACCATCTACGACGGCCGCTTCGCGAACAACGGCTGGCTGCAGGAGCTGCCGAAGCCGGCGACGAAGATCACGTGGGACAACGTCGTGCTCGTCGGTCCGCGCACTGCGCGCGAGGCCGGCTACGCCGACGACGATCGCGACGCGCTCGTCAACGAGAAGCGCACGCGTCTGGCCGAAGTTTCATTCAACGGCACGAAGATGACGCTGCCGCTTTGGGTCGTGCCCGGACATGCGGAAGGCGTCGCGACGATCTACTTCGGCTACGGCCGCGATCGCGGCGGCTCGGTCGCGGACAAAGGAAAAGGCTTCAACACCTACCCGTTCCGCACGACCGCGACGATGGACGGCGGCTCCGGCGCGAAGATCACGGTCGACAAAGGCGCGAGCCCGTTCCCGATCGCGTGCGTGCAGGAACATCAGTCGCTCGATCCGAAAGTCGTCGGCGGCGATCGCGGCATCATTCGCTCCGCGTCGTTCGAGGAGTATCAGAAGAATCCCGAGTTCGCGCACGAAACGGAGCACGGCGGCGAGCACGCAGAAGAATCGATCTACCCGCCGTACGACTACAGCAAGCAGCACGCGTGGGCGATGGTCATCGACACGTCGGTGTGCACCGGCTGCAACGGCTGCGTGATCGCGTGTCAGTCGGAGAACAACATCTCCATCGTCGGCAAGGAAGAAGTCGTGCGCGAGCGCGAGATGCATTGGCTGCGCATCGATCGCTACTACCGCGGCGCACCCGAGAATCCCGAAGTCTTCCATCAGCCGGTGCCGTGCATGCAGTGCGAGAACGCGCCGTGCGAGCCGGTCTGCCCGGTCGAGGCCACCTC
>DATKFO010000296.1:0-2076 GCA_035544355.1 Thermoanaerobaculia bacterium | reverse complement strand
CACCGACGCCGGCAGACCTTTGGAGTTGATCGTCGTGGTCGAAGGTACACGCCAGTTGCGGTTCATCACCGGTTGGGATCTATGACTTCACGCAAACGCAAGCTCACGGATGATGAGATCGAAGCCCAGGTCATCGCGGATCTCGATGACCCTTCGGCTTGGGACGAGCCGATCTATGTTCCGCCATCCAAGTCGCCTCGACCTGCCTGGGTCACTCTCGGGAGACACTTGGAGCTTTCAGCACGGTTCCATGTTCTGTCCATCCTGCATCGCCTGGGTGCCGAAGCAAGCCTTACGAACGCTCATCCGGAGAACGTCGACATTACGGTCGTTCAAGCACCTGGCCGGGCAATTACAATCGACGTCAAGACTCTCGTCAGTACGACGAAGTGGTTCGTCCAGCCATTTAGCGCTCGCAAGAATCACTACGTCGCGTTCGTTCTCTACTCGAGAAAAGCGTTAGACAATCCGGCAGCGACACCCGACGTCGTTGTTTTCCCTTCGACCCGCCTCAGAGAGCTCGTGGAACTGCAGGCGTCGACCACAGTCAATATTCAGACTCTGGCGCGAGAGCTCGGAATCAACGATCACTGGGAGCAACTGGTCGCCGATGCGGCCTAGTCGGCGCACGCTAGCCACGTTAGCGTGATGGTCGAATCGGATCGGCTTCGATCCGATAGCTTGCCCGATTTTCGATCTGAAGATCGTTACCCAAAGCGGCGGCATGGCCGCCGCACTCCATACGTGTCAGCGGGCGGGTTCGGGAATCGCCACTACTGCCCTGATTCCACAGGAGTTGTTGTTCATGGTGAGTCACGTGCTCACGCGAACAGGTAGGGCACGGCTGACATCGCGGGGCTCATGCGTGAGCAAATTTGTGGGACGCGTGAGCAAATTGATGGGACGCGTGGGTAAACGGATGGGACGCGTGGGCGATGCAATGGGACGGTTTGGAGAACGCATCACGCCATCGCTCACCTCCGTCCCGCCCACGAGCAGATCGGACACTCGCTTCGCTCGTGATTCCTCGCGGGACAGTATTCGCGGCCGAAATAGATGATTTGCAGATGGCGGCGGCTCCATTCTTCGGGCGGGAAAAGCTTCTTGAGATCGCGCTCGGTTTGCTCGACGTTCTTGCCGTTCGACAGACCCCAGCGATGCGCGAGGCGATGGATGTGTGTGTCGACGGCGAACGCGGGGACGCCGAATGCCTGCGACATGACGACACTCGCGGTTTTGTGTCCGACGCCGGGGAGTCGCTCGAGCGCTTCGAAATCCTGCGGAACGTGGCCGTGATGCTCGTCGACGAGCGTCTGCGCGAGCTTCCTGATGTTGCGCGCTTTTCCCGGCGCGAGTCCGCAGCTGCGGATCGATTCGAGGATCTCTTCGGGCGCGAGCTTCGCCATCGTCGCGGGCGTGTCCGCTTTCGCGAAGAGACTCGGCGTGCATTTGTTCACTTGCGCGTCGGTGGTTTGCGCGGAGAGCAGCACGGCGACGAGCAGCGTGAACGGATCGCGGTGCGCGAGCGGAATCGGCGGCAGGGGATAGAGCTCGTCGAGAATCGCGCCGATCTTCTTCGCCTTCTCCGCGCGTTTCACCGCGCGGTCTCCAGCTCGCGCCAGCGCTGGACGTATTCGGGCAATGCTGGCGACGTCGTGCCGCTCATGCCGGCGAGCGCGAGAAAGTCTTCCGGACGCACGTTTCCATTCGGTCCGCGCAGCACGCCGCGCGCATTGCCGATCACGTACACGTCGCCGTTGCGCTCGATCACGTGCTCGAAGTAGATCCACTTCTCGTCCCATCCGAGAACGCGCGAGCGAACTGCGAAGCGCTGCAGCGGCAGCACCGAACGGCGGAAGCGGATGATCATGCCGCCGTTGATCGGCCGCCACCCTTTCTTGATCACCGGGCGAAACAGTCGCATGCGGCCGAGGAGCTCGACGCGGGCTACGTCCATGAAGGAGATGTAGCGGCCGGCGTTGATGTGGAAGTTGAGATCGCAGTCGGTGGGGAGCGCGGTGAAGCGGATCGTGGACGTGCCGAGCGGACCGATCTTCCGCCGCACGCGGCTGAGGA
>DATKFO010000295.1:0-2164 GCA_035544355.1 Thermoanaerobaculia bacterium | reverse complement strand
CTTCTGGACCGCGTTCGCGCACTACGAGCACGGCGCGAACTGGCGTGCGCGGATGTGCATGATGCGCGCGATCGTCGCCGCGCCGTGGCTGATCAAGTGGAAGACGGCGATCCCGATTCTCTTTCTGCCGAAGAGTGTGCGCGACGCGCTGAAACGGCGGCTGGCGGCGTAACCATGTGCGGCATCGTCGGAATCGCCTCACGCGTGCCGGTCGCCGATCGCGACGTGCTCGTGCCGATGCGCGATGCGGTGGCGCATCGCGGCCCCGACGACGAAGGCATCTGGTGGTCGAACGATGGCCGCGTGGGCTTCGGCCACCGGCGCCTCGCGATCATCGACCTCTCGCCCAGCGGCCATCAGCCGATGATCTCGACGTCGGGCCGCACGTGCATCAACTTCAACGGCGAGATCTACAACTTCATCCAGCTGCGTGCGGAGCTGCGCGCTCTCGGACGTTCGTTCCACACGACGGGCGATACCGAAGTGCTGCTCGAAGCCTACGAAGAATGGGGCGCGGCGTGTCTCGATCACATCGTCGGCATGTTCGCGTTCGCGATTCACGACTCACGCGACGACACGCTGTTTCTCGCACGCGATCGCGCCGGCGAAAAGCCTTTGTTCTACGCCATCGACAACGAGCGGCTCGTCTTCGCATCCGAGCTGAAGTCGCTGATGCGCGATCCGCGCTTTCCGCGCCGCCTCGATCTCGCCGCGTTCGATCACTACCTCGGATTCGGCTACGTCCCGCGCGAGCGCTGCATCCTCGCCGGCGTGCACAAACTGCCGCAGGGCCACGCAGCGCGATTCCATCTGCGCACCGGCCGCTTCGAGCTCTGGCAGTACTACGCGCCACCGGAATCGTTTCGCGGCGGCTCGCAATCGCCCGAATCGCTCGTCGACGAATTGCAGGACCTTCTCGAAAAATCCGTACGCGCGCAGCTCATCGCCGCCGACGTTCCAGTCGCCGTGCTGCTCAGTGGCGGCGTCGACTCGAGTCTGATCACCGCGACCGCCGCACGCGTGTCGTCGCAACCCGTGCAGACCTTCACCGTGACGTTCCCCGACGCGCCGACGCTCGACGAAGCACCGTTCGCGCGCAAAGTCGCAACGCATTTCGGCACGAAGCACGAAGAGCTGATCGGCGAGGCACCGTCGGCCGACGACCTCGTGCGACTCGCGCGGCAATACGACGAGCCGATCGCCGATCCCTCGATCATTCCGACGTGGCTGCTCTCGAAAGCGGTCGCCGCGCACACGAAAGTCGCCCTCGGCGGCGACGGCGGCGACGAGCTGTTCGGCGGCTACACGCACTACTCGAACCTGCAGCTCGAAGCACAGCGCCGCGAGCGCATCCCACGCATTGTCCGCCGCATCGTCGGCGCGGCGGCCACGCGACTCCCGCGCGGCACGCGCCGCCGCAAAGGCGCGATCCTCCTCGGCCGCCCGTTCCGCGATCGCGTCGCCGTCGTCGGCCACGTCTTCGACGCCGACCGCCGCGCACGCCTGCTCACGCGCGACTTCGCGTTGGTCGCCGAAAGCGAGCGCGCGCAACTCTGCCCCGACGAAGGGACGCCGCTCCGCCAAGCCATCACCCTCGACTTTCGAACCTACCTCCCCGACGACATCCTGACCAAGGTCGATCGCGCCGCGATGCTCGCCTCACTCGAAGTCCGCGCGCCGATGCTCGACCCCGCCATCCTCGAATTCGCCTTCGGCCGCGTCCCCGACGAGCTGAAGGCCACGACACGCGACCGCAAAATCCTCCTCCGCATGCTCGCCGCGCGGCTCCTGCCCCGCGACCTCGACGTCACGCGCAAACAAGGCTTCGTGCCCCCACTCCCCCTCTGGCTCCGCGGCACCTTCGGCGCCCAAATCCGCGAAATCCTCGCAGAGGCCGACGAGTCGCTCTTCCGCCGCGCCTACCTCCGCGAGCTCGCCTCGGACGGCGACCCCCACGCGCATCGGCTGCTGGCAATTGCGTTGTTCGAGCTATGGCGCCGCGAGTACGGGATCAGCGTGTAATTTGGAGTGCGGCGATCGCAATCGCCGCTTTTCGACACCGGTATACCAAAGCGGCGACTGCGGTCGCCGCAGTCCAAAGCGGCGGCGTGGGAGACCGTCTCAAACTACGGGACGGCGGACTTATAGTCCGCCGGTTTTTGCG
>DATKFO010000294.1:0-7496 GCA_035544355.1 Thermoanaerobaculia bacterium | reverse complement strand
CTCGATGGCGCGCAGAAACTCTCGATAGCTATCCGCTACGTCCTGTTTCAGTGTGGCGGCGTGTTGCCTAAAGGCTGCGTCATCATCGGCTAGCTGAACAAGTCGTCCAAACTCCTCTGAGGCACGGGTTATGGCGGACTCGTTTAGGTTTTGATCAGCCGACGCCAAGTGCATTTCAAATGATCCGCCGACAACGCGCATGAACATCAACTCCGAGCCACCGGACGGGACAAGCGTCTCTATTATGTTTTGTATCGCCTCCAAGACGCGCCCGGCCAAACGTGCCGGTGCTTCATTCCGTGTTGTCCCGACCACGTCAAGGTTGATCCCGATTTGATCGCGATGACTCTGCACGGCCTCTGTCTTGATATCGCGCGCTAGCACGGGTAACGTGGTAGTGGGGAGATCTAATTTGACATTAGGTGCCGGGAGCCATTCGTTCGCTATGTCAACGGCCCGGATGCTGCTAAAGACTATCGGTGCCACGTCGCGATGTGGCACATTAAACAAAAATGCTTGGTCATCCTCCGGCCTGCCGAAGCCTGTACGCAGGTCGACTCCGCCGGAACGGACGGCTTCGAAGCGCAACTGCGAGACGGCCACGCAAAGCCATTGATCAGCCTTGTTGTCGGTTTCCACTAGGACTGCGATGTATATAGCCTCCGATGCGCTACGCAGGGCCAGCAGTACGGGTCTATCGTAGTACTCATATACTTCGAGTATTTCGAGCCGCCCAAGGCCGTTGCTTTGCTCCCAGAACGTCATCGCGAGCCATCGTCCACTTCAGTTGAAACAATGAAGAAAGTCCACGGTTCTACAAGCCGTGGAACCCACCATGTCGTGTGCGATAGGCCGCCGAGCTTACTGGGCGTAGGGAGGGTGAATCCGTGCGCGGACGTGAGGTTCGCGCTGGCGACAAGGTGATCGCGATAGCCACGAACCCGCTGTTTCAGGCGAACGCAATCGGCCGGATCGCGCTGGACTGACAGGCCGCATGATTGACACTCTAACCTCTCCGACGTCCGGCGAGTCGCAGGATGCATCTCTTTCAAGGACAGGAAATCGTCGGGGTCAGGGGAGGATGTCCGCACCAGTCGCCACACTTGACCATCTGCCGGAACCGCGTCCGACGTTGGGCAGTCAGGCGGAAAGTAGGCGGGCCATGCCATGAGCCGCGTAAGGTATACGATGTTGCTTGATCTTGCTATGGAGTTATTGAAATTACGACGCGCACGCGCCTGCGGAGTTCTCCACAGCGTAGCGCCTTCCTTGTGAGGGTGTGAGCGTTGGCAGACATGCATCGGCGTGATAAAATTCCCATGCTCGACGCACGACCATGCTCGAAGCGTAACTAGCGGGTGATCACACGACCGGCTGGCAGGCCGGTTTTCGTGTCTCTGCTAAGACTCTCATTCTACCACTCGGTTTCCACTCGAATCGCAGCCGCTTCAGCGCAGCGGTCGTGAAGTCGGAGAGCAGTTCGCCCGAGCGCTGCGTCGCTACCGTCGCTTGTCGAACGCTCGGAACAGTTCGGACGGCGACACGTCCAGCGCCTCGGCGATCTTGACGATGTTCCCGAGGCACGGATTCCGTCGTCCGCGCTCGACATCCGAGACGTAGTTCCGATTCAACCCGGCCAGTTCGGAGAGGCGCTGTTGCGAGAGATTTCGCCGATCGCGCAACTCGCGCAGGTGATCGGCAAAGACTCGTAACGGATCGCGTGGCGCCACGCTATGAGTGTGGAGCTTTTGCGAGCTTGACCAACCAGCTATGAGTGTCACATGCTATCGGTGTCATGACTCGCGGCCGAAAAACCAAACGACGACTCACGCGCCTTGGTCGGTATCTCCGCGACAACGACATCGGTCCGAACGAGCTTGCCGACATGACCGGCGTCTCACGGCAGCACTTGTGTCGCCTGCGCTACGGTCGCTCCGAACCGACGCGGCCCCTGATGATTTGGCTCACGGTCGGGTGTCAGCGCATGCTCGCGCTGCGTGGCGGGCGCCATAGTCGTCGCGTTCGGATCACGGATCTCTTCGATCTCGGGGACAGCAAACAGTGATGCACGGCTGGATTCGTTTCCCCTCCGGCTTCCATGCGGTCACTGACGAAAGCGGCGAACGTGTGCTGGTGAACTTCGCGCAGGTCCGCTACGTGCGACCTTCCGGCGACGGCGCGAAGCTGGAGTTCAGCGACGGCGTCGATATGCCGGTCCGTGAATCGTTCCAGCGCGTGAGTGAGATGCTGGAGCGTCCGAGCGGCGTCCAATTGAAGGAAGTGCCGTGAATGGCCGCGAGCCGCCGATCGCGCCGTACGGCGAGTTGCGCGTGCGGCTTCCCAACTTCGTCATCATCGCCCTTCGCGAACTCGTGCGCGACGCGAACGAGCGCGCAGGGCCGCTCGCGGAGAAGTGGACGGTATCGAAGCTGCTCGAATCGTGGCTGCTCGAATCGTGGCTGCTCGAAATCATCACCGAAGAGAACATGCGGAAGGCGGCGGATCGATCGCCGGAGTTCAAGCGCGAAGCGGTAGCGTGGATACGGTGGGAAGCATGGCGCAACCGGAAGAGGCAACACTGACCCCCGCGGCGACTTTATGTGCAGGCGCTAGACTTTATGTGCAGGGGCGACTTTAGGTGCAAAGCCCGGTCGCCGCACTCCATAACGTGCCCGTTCCCGGCTTTTCTCCGGGCAACGGCCATCAGGCAACGTCACTTATAGATCTCCACCTTCGGCACACCATCCGCCCCGACCCACCCGCGGTACATCCCCTCGCTGTTGAACGTCGTCGCGAAGTTGCCTTTTGCGTCGAGCACGATCACGCCGCCTTCGCCGCCGACCGCTTTCAGCTTCTTGTTGATCACTTCTTCCGCGGCGGCTTGCACGGTCATGCCGCGGTATTGCACGAGCGCGGCGATGTCGGAGGCGACGGTCCAGCGGATGAAGAACTCGCCGTGGCCGGTCGCCGATACTGCGCAGGACGCGTTGTCGGCGAATGTGCCGGCGCCGATGATCGGGGAGTCGCCGACGCGGCCGAATTGCTTGTTCGTCGTTCCGCCCGTTGATGTGCCTGCGGCGAGATTGCCTTGCTGGTCGAGCGCGACTGCGCCGACGGTTCCGAACTTTTGTTCGCCGACGGGCATGAGCTCGCTCTTCTGATTTTCCTTGAGCAGCTCTTCCTGCAATTGCTTCCAGCGCTTCTCGGTCCAGAAGTACGACGGATCGACGATCTCGAGTCCCATCTTTGTCGCGAAGAGCTCCGCGCCGCGGCCGACCATCATCACGTGCGGCGATTTCTCCATCACTGCGCGCGCGGCGGAGATCGGATTGCGGATGATCGTCACGCCCGCGACCGCGCCTGCACGCCGCGTTTTTCCCTCCATGATCGAAGCGTCGAGCTCGTTGCGTCCCTCGTGCGTGAACACGGCGCCTTTGCCCGCGTTGAACAGCGGCGAGTCTTCGAGGATGCGGATCGTCGCTTCGACTGCGTCGATGCTCGAGCCGCCGCGCACGAGCACCGCGTGTCCCGCGCGCATCGCTTCCGACAGCTTGTCGCGATACTGCCGCTCCAGCTCGTCTGTCATGTTCGCCTTGCGGATCGTTCCCGCTCCGCCGTGCACTACGAGCATGATCGGTGTTGCTCCTTTCGCGTTCTGGGCATGAGTCGTGTTGGCGAACAGAGCGAGCGTGAGGATCGCAAAAACGTTGCGTCGCATGATGGATGGTTACACTACCACGCGCATGCCGAAGGCTTTGGCCGCCGCGCTCGCTCTGACTCTCTCGACCGCGCTCTACGCGCAGAGTCCGTCCGCGGATTGGCGAACCGTGACGACGGAACACTTCCGCGTGCACTATCCGGCGCCGTACGAAGCGTGGTCGTTGCGCGTCGCATCGCGACTCGAATCGATTCGCGACGCGGTGTCGAAGGAAGTCGGTTACGCGCCGAAGCAGACGGTCGATGTGATCGTGATGAATCCGATCGCCGATGCGAACGGACTCGCTTTTCCGCTGCTCGACACGCCGCGCATCATTTTCTACACCGAACCGCCCGGTCCCGAGGAACAGCTCGGCGCCTACAACGAGTGGATTGATCTGCTCGCCGTGCACGAGTTCGCGCACACCGCGCACATGCTGCGTCCGTCGCGCAATCCGCTGCAACGCGCGCTCGAGCGCTTCGTCGTGCCGCTCGATCCGATCACGTTGCACGCGCCGCGATGGGTGCTCGAAGGCTACGCGACCGTGATCGAAGGACGGCTCACCGGCGCGGGACGTCCGAACAGCACGCTGCGAGCGATCATCCTGCGCAAGTGGGCGCAAGGCGGCCGCCTCCCCACCTACGCGCAACTCAACAGCGACCGCCGATTCCTCGGCATGTCGATGGCCTATCTCGCCGGCTCCGCGTTTCTCGAATGGCTCGAGCAGCGCAGCGGTCCGGAGAGTCTGCGCAACTTGTGGGCGCGCATGACCGCGCGTCATCGACGCGGATTCAACGAAGCATTCCAGGGCGTGTTCGGCGAATCACCCGATCGACTCTACGGACGCTTCGTCGCAGAGCTGACGGAGTCCGCGCTCATCGTCGAGCGCACTTCGCACGACGCGGAGCTCTGGCAGGAGACGTCGCGCGGTGCAGGCGATCCCGTCGTGTCGCCGGATGGAACGAAGATCGCGATTGTACTGCGTCCGCGCGATGAGCCCGCGCGACTCGTGATCTGGTCGACAGGTCCCGCGGAGAAGGAAGAGAAAAAATATTCGGAACGGATCGCGGAGATTTTGAAACGCGATCCCGAAGATGTCGGACCGGTGCGCGCAAAGCCGCTCACGCGCGAGCCGCTGCATTCACTCACACCGCGCGATGGCGGCGACATCGTCGCGCCGCGTTGGACGCGCGACGGCAGCGCGATTCTCTACGCGCATCGCCAGCCCGACGCCGAAGGTTTCCTCCACTTCGATCTCTTCCGCTGGACGCCGGAGAGCGGCGAAGTCGTGCGCCTCACGCAGCTCGCCGATGTGCGCGACGCCGATCCCGATCCCGACGGCGCAACCGCCGTCGCCGTCCGCAATCGCAACGGTTTCTCGCAACTCGTGCGCGTCTCGCTCGACGGCACCGGCACGATTACGCCGATCACCGAGCCGAGCATCGAGGCGATCTACAACCATCCGCGCGTGAGCCCCGACGGAAAACTTGCCTATCTCAAGAATCACACTTTGGAGTGCGGCGGCCATGCCGCCGCTTTGGGTGGCGACATCGCTAGCCCCGAATGGATTTCCAACACAGAGCTCATCGCAACCATCTCGTCGAAAGGGTTCGCCGAACTAAACCGCATCACCTGCACCGGCGACGCGATCGCACTCACGCGAAGCACGGGCGGAGCCTTCGAGCCCGCGCCCGCGAGCGACGGCCGCGTGTTCTTCATGAGCCTCGAGCCCGACGGCTACGTTGTGCGCGTGACGAAACAAGATGCAGCGCCGCCGCAAGTCGCCATCGATCGCCCGCTCTTTCCCGCACTGCCACCCACTCCCCCGCGCGTGCAACCCTTCGCAACGCAAGCTCTCCCACCCTCAAAACCGTACGCCCTCGGCCGCCAGGAATTCGGCTGGTTCCTCGGCCAAAACTACACCGCCGATCAGCACAGCACCGAAATCGGCATCCGCTTCGGCGACGTGATCGGCCGCCTCGACACGCTCGCGATCGTATCGATCGGCGACGACAGCAGCGCCGCACTCATCACCGCATGGCGCGGCTGGCCCGTCGAAATTCTCGCGCACGCGTACGAAGACGGCCTCGAGTTCCGCGGCGCGTGGTCGCATCGCGCAGCGCTGCGCAAGTTCACGATCGAAGCAGGCGCGCTCGGCGGCGATCGCTCATTCCCCTTCATCGAAAGCGCGCTGCGCCTGCGTCAGCTCCGCGGCAACTGGCGCATCGAAGAAGAGCTGCGCGCTGCCGCGGAATTCGGCGACGAACCGCATCAGCGCGTCATCGCGCGCGGATCCATTTCCGTCGGTAGTTTGCGCGTCACCGCGCGCTATCAACGCGATCGCGCCGGCGAATCCACGATCACCCTCGGCGGCCTCGCAACGTCGATTCTTCCGCGCTCCGCGCTTGCATCGCAGGTGCTCGATCCTGCGCTGCCGGTCGCCACGCTCACCGGAGATCGATACGATGGCCGCCGCATCGAGGTCGTGCTGCCGGGATTTCCCGTGACCGCGTTCTACCAGCAGCATCGACTCTCGACGCGACTGACGCTCGCGGGCATCGAATTCGCGATCAGCAGTGAGCCGTATCCGATCCTGAAACTGCCCGGCGTCGACATCACCGCCGGCGCGGCGCGCGTGCTCGATGAGCCATTGCGCGGCCGGACGAAGTGGTGGTTGAACATGCGATGGCGACCATGATTCATTTGCACAACGGAGACATCACCGCGGCGCTCGCGAAACGCGCCGGGATTGCGGGAGAGCACGTCGCGTTTCGCGAGACGCTCGTCGCGGGACCGGTGCCATACGATCTTTCGTCGCACGAAGCGATCGAAGCGCGCGCGCAATTTCTCTCCACTGATTACGATCAGAACCTGCTGCGCGCACGCAACGCGCTCCTCGAGCAGGAGCAGACGATTCTCCGCGCGGCGACGCACGACGAAGTGGTGTTGTGGTTCGAGCATGACCTCTTCTGCTTTGTCAATTTTGTCTACTTGCTGCAGCGACTCGGCGGCGCCCGCGTCACCGCGGTGTGGGTCGAGGAGCCGATCGGCCACAAGAACGAAGCGGAAGTGCCGCTCCTGTTCGAGTCGCGCGCCGCGGTGACGCCGAGCATGCTCGCGCACGCGCGCGACGTGTGGCGCGCGTACACGTCGGAGAATCCGACGTCACTGAATCCGCTGCTCGAGCACGATCCGTACGAGTTCCCGTTTCTCCGCGACGCGCTGCTGCTCCACGCCTCGCGCTTCCCCTCGATCCGCAACGGCCTCGGCACCGTCGAGCACAGATTGCTCGATCTCATCGCGGGCGGCGTTGCTGATTTCGTCGCGCTCTTCGCGCGCTTCGAGCCAAAGCTGCGCTACGGATTCGGTGACACCGAAGTGCTGCGATTGCTTCGCGTGATGGCGTGGTGCGCAGTGCCGCTGATCACGATCACCGAGTCGACGGAGTCGGCGAAAAAAATCCTGCTCGCGATCACGCCCGCAGGAAACAAAGTGCTGACGGGCGAGCTCGACGCGACGGCCGCGAACGATCCCGACACGTGGCTCGGCGGCGCGCATCTGACGAAGGAGACGCTCTGGCGATGGGACGAACGCGCGCGCAGGATCATCCCGAACCTCTCGCTCGTCTCGTGAGGTTCGAGGCGGCCGACGGTCTCGAGCTGCCGGGCCTCCTCTACGAGCCGCGCCGCGCGCCGCAACGCGTCGCCGTGTTTCTGCACGGCACGGGCGGCGCGTCGGTGTTCGATTCGCGCCGCCCGAATCTGCTCGCGCGCGAATTTCTCGCGCGCGGCATCGCATA